>JAFOIR010000321.1 GCA_017420625.1 Bacillota bacterium | reverse complement strand
GATTTTCGATCCTTCTCGATCAGGATCGAGGCACTGAAACCGGCTGTCATCAGAAGGATACAAAGCAACCCCCGAAGCGGAGACATAAGATAACTGGTATCCAGTGCTTCCTGAATATCTCTGGATCCCCCGATCGATTCCAGCTCAATGATCGTTCCGTCCGTCGCTTTCAGACCATAATGATCCTGAAGCGTTTGATCCGTAACTTCTGTTACCCCAACATCGGTCCGGATGAAGTCCCCGTAGATCTCATAGGAAAGATAAGGAAACAGATGAGTAAACAGGATCTCTCTCGAAAGCCTCAGGAAAACGTTGTCAAACCGTTCATAAACGATGACCAGTGCATTTTCTTCTGTTACTTTCTGCGGCTTATCCTGTACCATCTGCCGGATCTTTTCCTCCAGCTTTTCCGGGAAAATCCAGGCTGCATCTGCTCGTCCTTCCCGGACTTTTCGGATCGCTTCTTCCCTTGTTTCGCAAACAACAAACGACACGATCCTGGATTTCAGATTCTCCACGAAGTCCTGATAGATGACCTGATCCTGATCATCAGAAGAAACGGTGATCGTCAGCGCTCCGGACTTCGTTCCCGCTGTAAGATAAAGCATCAGTCCGAAAATCGGAGCGATCAGCAGAATACAAAGATATCCCGGCCGGCTGAATGTCCGCCGGAAAAGAAGAATCAACCATCTGAAGAAATGCTTCATCCCCTGATCCTCCTTTCCCGGATCAGAACACAGAGCATGAAAAGTCCCAGGATCCAGATAAGTATAGAACAAAGCGACGGCAAATGATTCTGCAGAAGCAGACTATGTCCAAAAAACAGAACCGATGCGCCGACCGGCTGAAAAACTGTCAGCTTCTGCAGCGTTTCCGGGAAAAAGCTCACCGGATAAAGGCAGCCTGAAAAATACCCGAGAAAGATCGAAAGCATGAAGATCAGAATCAAACTGCCCTGCACTGACCGGATTCCTTCATAAATGACCAGATGCATCAGACTGATCAGAATCACAATGATTGGAAGAGCGGCCAGAACCCGGAGGGCTTCCAGCCCGGAAAGGATTTCCAGCTCTCCGATAAATCCGATCTTCTGACAGACAGCGTACAAAACAACAAAGACAAATGTTGCCTCCATCATCACCAAAACACTGTGAACGATCAGGATCGACAATACCTGTCGAAATGCTCCAACTCCACTTCTTATCTTCAATAGCTGATAGAAAGGTTTCTGATCCTTCAGATAGAGCGGTGCCAGACTGATGCCGGAGAGCAGCAAAAACAGGATGAAGATCCCGGTGCTGATTCCCCCGGTGATCGATAGTTCATCCCGGATCCCAATGGTTTCCAGATCCAGATAATCTTCTCTTTCCAGAAATACTTCTCCGTACCGAAGCAGCATTTCATCTCCCAGGATATCGACCCGCAGACCTTCTCTTGCGCCAGATACGATCAGCTGCATCCCGTAGATGCTGCTCTGCACTTCTGTGAGCATCGATGCAAGGCTTTCCACGATCTCATCGACCTGCTGCGTTCCGATCGTGACCGCACCGTCTGTCGATACATACCGGATCGGTTTATCATCCGCATAAGAACCGACGGATTCGACGAATCCTTCCGGAATGATAAAATACGCGTTGATCTTTCCGCGCATGATCGCTTCTTTGGCCTCTTCCTCCTCCATGGGGAGAAGATCGACCACATACTTGCTGTGATCGAAGTTTTCCAGTGCATAAAGACCCAGTCTAAGCTCAGGAGAAGCCTCGATATCTCCGACAATCCCCATCCTGACTTTTTGCTGAGCTTCATCGCCCTGCTGATTTTTGGCCAGCTGAACACCGATCATCCCTGAAAGAACCAACAAAATCAGATCGATGAGCGCGATCGTTGGAAGCAGTCTGAGCGCTCGTTTCCATTCGATATACAGATACCGTTTCATTGGATCGCCTCGAGCAGCTTATCCCCGTTTCCGTCATACGGATAAAGGGAAAGAACGCCGTTTTTCAGAACATAGACTGTGCGACAGATCGATAATTCATCCAGATCGTGTGTAGAAAGAATGACATTGCCGCCTCTTTGGCAGTGGATGCGTAAATAAGACAGGATCTGCTTCTTGCATGGCAGGTCCAGTGCCGCACACGCCTCGTCCAGCAGCAGGATCGGAGGGTCTTTCGCAACCGCGCATCCGATCGAAAGTCGTTTTTTCATACCGCCGGACATATCCTTCACTTTCGTTTTCAGGAATTCTCCGATTCCCAGAATGTGCAGCGGCCCGTTTTCAAGGCTTTTGTTCATCTCTTCCTTGCCATACCACAAAAGAAGATTGTCGCGGGCAGTAAGCTCATCCATAAGCGGGGTTCCCTGCGGTATATAGCCGACCAGAGAAGAAAGACTCTTTTCATCTGTCAGAAGATCGATCCAGCCATTTCCTGTCTGCATGAGAAACCGTCCCTGATCGGCTTTCTGAATCCCGGCTAAGATCGAAAGAAGTGTAGACTTGCCCGATCCGTTCACACCGACGATTCCGACCGCACTTCCCGTGCATGCAGAAAAGGATGCTCCTTCGAGCACCCTTTTTCTTCCGTACTTTCGATAGATCTGATCTATGCTGAGATTCGGCACTTACTCCATCCTCCTGTTATTCTGTGGGAATCGCCGGATAAGATTGTCCGGGGATAGTGCTGCGAAGATAATCGATCAGTTCTTTTGGCAGGTCGGTCTTTTCCAGCTTATCGACGAAGTCTTCCAGATCGGATGGCTCAATATTCCGAGTCCATTCCATATAGTCAACAGCACCTTTTACCTTGTCGACTTCTTCTGCTTTTTTCTTCTTGGATTCCATCTGAATGGTCACAAAAGGATCGTCATCCGTCAGAATCTGAAGCGTCATCTTACCTTCAGACTCCGTTGTCTTTCCATCGACCATAATGGCAAGATCTGAAACAAAACTCTTGAACTGCTGCATCATCCGGGAAAGTCCGGCCATCTGATAGAATTCCTGAGTCGGATAGATGATCATCTTTCCGTCAAGGAATCCTTTCTTGATCTGTTCTTTGTCAAAGCTTTCCAGCTTGATCTCTGCAAGCTCTGTCTCGTCAGACGAGAAGGTCAGCGAACCGGTCAGTTTGTCGCCGCTCTTTGTTCCTGTACCCTTCAGAGATACGTACTCCCGATCGTCCCGGGTGACAGAGAACTCCAGCCCGAACTTACCGCCAGCTTCCGTCATTCCGATAAACAGTTCATTATCGCGATAGGTTACTTTTCTGGCAGCGATCTCACCTTTTCCATCGACCCAGATCTTCATCTCGATGGGATCATCCATGAAGAAATCATCCATCTCATCCTGCAGTTTTTCCATCTGCTCGATCAAACGATCATAGAATTCATCTTCATCGACATTCGGTGTTCCGAGCATAGCCGGTCCATAGATCGG
>JAFOIR010000320.1 GCA_017420625.1 Bacillota bacterium | reverse complement strand
GACTGACAAGACCTTGCCATACCCTAAGTTTGCATGGTATGATGATCCCAACGAGCTTCGCTACAACCCATTAAACGATCTGGCTCTGGAGCTTAGTGAAGGTGAATGGGCGAACTATACTGTCCGCGAAGTAAAGGAAGGTCTGAAAGTCTCCTTTGAAGGTGTCGGAAAATGTGAAGCTGAGATCAAATGTGGCGATAAGACCATCGGAATGCTTGATTTCGACAAGGGAAATATCCTTCAGCCGATGCTGTCTGAAGCATTTTCTGTCGGTCAGAGAGGAGAACGAGTGACCGTTAAGGTTATCGTTAGAAAAGGAACTCTGACGCTGAAGAAAGTAAAATTCGCATATTAAGGAGGACTTCATGATGGAAGACGAAGGCAAGAAGAAAGTACAGCAGGAAAGATTTCTTCAGAAAAAACTGTATGATGTGACGATTTCGCTGGATCCGGCTGATATTGAAGAAGAAATCAAAAACGCCGCGTTGATTGGAGAGTTTTTGTTCTATCGCAGCAATCTGAAGGATCATACCGACGAAGTCGGTATGGCGGAGGGGGATGAAAAATACCCGCCTTCCCGTTATGAAGAAGGCATGTGCCAGATCGGCGGACGTTACTTCCATCCACTGGAAAAAGATCCTGAAACCGGACTTTATCAGGTCACATTGAAACTTCCGGCCGGAGTTTATCCGTATGGATTCCAGGTCAACTATGAACTCGGTGAAGCCAGCACAGATCCGCGTATGGCATGGCAGAATCTGATGACGGAGGACGGAACCTATCATAGCCTGAAGAAATTCAAACCCTGGATATTTGATCCGAAGAATCCTCCCTACGCACCGACAAAAGACGGGGCGCAGATGAACAGCGAGCTCTACGTGGGTACTCCAGATGATATGCCGCATCTTCCTGCAACTGATCCGGCGGTAAAGGGCACGCTGACTTACATGAGCTATAACGATATCGTCGGTAATGTTCGGACGATGGGTATCTATCTGCCGGCCGGATATGACCGTTTCGGTGAATATCCGCTGATCTTTGTTTCCCATGGCGGCGGCGGAAACGAAGTGGACTGGTTCAGCCAGGGCGGCCTTGCCAACATCATGGATAATCTGATTGCCGACGGAAGGACTCAGCCCGCTGTTGTGGTGACCATGAATAACTCCGTCTATGACTGGAATTTCGCTCTGATCGATCAAAATGTGATCCAATGCATCCTGCCGCTCGTTCAGAAGATGTTCGCTGTCACGAACGATCCGAAACGGATGGCATTCTGCGGCTTGTCTATGGGCGGCATCACCACCATGTACACCTATATGCATCATCCGGAACGTTTTCAGTATTTTGGCTGCTTCTCTGCCGGCTATGCAGGAGGCGAGGGATTTACGCTGGATAATCCGCATCTGAAGGATGTCACGCTGATGATCGGCTGCGCGGAAGAGGATATCTCCTACAATGAACGGGATATCGGAACCCCGCCTACGATTCGCGCACTGAAAGCAAAAGGACTTCCCTATATTCCATACTTTGTCCCCGGTTCACATGACTGGTTCTGCTGGCCGGAGATGTTCCGTCACTTTGCTCAAGAGATTTTATGGAAATAAACAGATCAAGAAAGGATAGGAAGATGAAAGAATTTTATATGTCCAAGACGGCGCCGATCGTCCAGACTCCCAAAGGAAAGATCCGCGGTTTTCACTTTGATGGCATCGATCATTTCTACGGGATCCGCTACGCCATCGCGAAGCGCTTCCACATGCCGGAGCCTGTTCCGGCCTGGGAAGGCGTTAAGGATGCTGGCAGTTACGGTATGATCTGCCCGGTGCTCTCTGACCCTATGCCTACCGGAGAGGTTATGACGCCTCATCGTTTCTGGCCTACTTCTGAACACTGCCAGTATCTGAACGTCTGGACGAAGAGCTGCGATCCGACAGCCAAGAGACCAGTCATGTTCTGGATTCATGGCGGCGGTTATTCTGCTGGTTCTTCCATCGAGCAGGTCTGCTATGATGGTTTCAATCTGGCCAAACTGGATGACGTGGTCGTTGTTAGTGTGAACCACCGGCTCAATGCTTTCGGTTATCTGGATCTGTCTGATTTCGGAGAAGAATATCATAACAGTGTCAATGTGGGCATGGCTGATCTGGTTGAAGCCCTTCGCTGGGTGAGAGATAATATTGCCTGCTTTGGCGGTGATCCCAATAATGTAACGATCTTCGGCCAGTCCGGAGGCGGCGGAAAGGTCACTGTCCTGGGCCAGATCCCGGAAGCTGCCGGCCTGTTCCATAAGATGATCATCATGTCCGGTGTTATTCCGGCTCATGATTTTGATTCTGACTGCAGCCCAAAGGATTTTGTGCTGGAAATTCTCAGTCTTTTGGATATTCCTGAGAAGGAAGTTCAGAAGCTGGAAAAGGTTCCCGTACCGAAGTTCATCTGGGCGGTCAACAAGGCTGTCTACAAGCTCTCCCTGGAAGGCAAGAAAGTCGGCTGGACTCCTGTGCCGAACGACTACTATGTCTGCGATCCTCTGGAAGGTGATTTCACCGAGGAATCACTGAAGGTTCCCACAATGGTCGGAACCGTTATGGCCGAATTTGGCATGGTCCGTGACCTGGGAGAGAGAGCAGAAATGAATCAGGATCAGATCGCGGCCGAGCTTGCTGATTACTTTGGAAAAGAAGGTGCAGAAAAGATTGCTCCTGAATTCAAACGCATTTATCCGCATATCAGCGAAGTCTATGCAGAAGATCTGGAAGCGATGTTCCTCCCGGGTACCTGGGAATATGTGAAGAAGAAAGCTTCCAAAGCATCTGCCCCGGTTTACAACTATCTGTTCGCCAAGATTTTCGATATTGACGGCGGAAGAGCCGCCTGGCACTGCTCGGATATCCCGTATTTCTTCCACAATGCTGCCCTGATTCCGATGTGCCATCAGGGTGACTGGCAGAAGCTGGATCGTCAGATGTCGTCGGCCTTCGTGAACTTCGCGCGCACCGGCGATCCGAACGGTTCTGAAATTCCTGAGTGGAAACCCTGCGGCAAAGAGCATGCGATCACCATGGTAATGGGCGATCAGTTCTATGCGGTAGAGGATATGCAGGAAAAACTTCTTCCCCTGGTTGCACAATACAAGCCTGCTTTTCATTTCAACTTCCCGGTACCCGATCCGGATGATACAGAATCCGGTAACGCCTGGGTATTCTAAACATTTGACAAGGAGGGCCGCTCTATGGCCAAGCTGCTGGATCCCGAAAGTAAGCCGATGCTTTTCCTCGGCGGAGTCTGGGATGCGTTCGTTCTGCATCTCATATGGATTGTCTGCTGCATCCCGGTCGTGACTGCAGGCCCAGCGACGGTCGCCCTGTATTTCGCCCTTATGAAGGACGCTCGTAATGAAGGCAGTTATATCCGGGATTTTTTCCGGGCTTTCAAAAGAAACTTCAAACAGGGGATGATCGCGGGACTGATTTACCTGGTTGCTGGCGGCATCATCGGATTTGCTATCTATTACTATGCCCATCAATCCGGCGGGATCCTTCCTCTCCTTCGAGCAGTCATGGGACTTCTGACGGTCCTGTACCTCTTCACCTTCCAGTATATATGGGCGCTGATCGCCCGCTTTGAAAACACACTGGGAGAACACTTCCGGAACGCATTCTTTTTTTCGATCCGTCATCTGGGCTGGACCTTTGTCATGTGTGTTTTGATGATCGCAGTCTATGCGGCTGCCTTTCTGGGCTTTCTGCCCATCCTCATCCTGGGTTTTGGGCTGATCGTATACATTGACGTGTATATCCTGAACAGGATTTTCCGACCGTATACCAAGGAGCTCGATGAACAACTGAAAGACACTTTCTGACAACTGCCATAATGAAGAAAAGAGCATCTCAACATGGGGATGCTCTTTTCTTTTTGGTGCGCCCGGCGGCGCACGTTTCTGTAGATTTGTCAGATGGCAGGATGAGGCATCGGATCGATCAGTGTCTGCAGCGCTTTACCAATCGTCAGAAGACGAAAATCCTCTCCTGGACGAGCAAAAAGATAAACACCGATGGGATATCCTTTTGAATCCAGTCCCAGCGGGATCGTAACAGCCGGGAAGCCTCCGAAGGGAGCAAAGATCGGAAAGTCTATGGAAAGGATGGCATCCAGTTGGTTTTCTTTTAAGTACTGATCCATCTTTTCCTGCGCGTTTTTACGCTTCTTCAGGGCTTCAAAGTATTCGGGCTCATCCATTTTTCCTGAGGTATCCTTGTCTCTTGCTTCCAGCAGCGTATGACCGTAAGGAGAAAATTCAGGATGGGCATGAGTGTAATCCAGGATATCAGTCAGTGTATGTATCTGACTGTCCGCTGCGTTATTTGCCCAGGAAAGAAAAGCATTGATGCTTCCCTTGATCTCATATTTCATCAGATCCATGATGCCCTCATTTGTACCTCGCTCAGCTCCGCGCATCAGCTGGACGCCGGCTTTTTCGAGTGTCATGAGGAGAGCGTCGAAGGCATCACATT
>JAFOIR010000319.1 GCA_017420625.1 Bacillota bacterium | reverse complement strand
TACAAAACGAAGTTCCTGTGCTCCTATCGGTTCGATCTGTTCCTGATTCTGGATCTGGTCTACCATTCTGGAAAGAGGAATCCTGATCTGCGTCGTGACAAACACAACTTCTCCCAGAACCGCCAGAACCAGTAAGGTAAGGATAATGACCTGCAGCAGCATGATCCGGTTCATTCCGGACCGAGTATTCTCCATCGTCTGCTCGGTCATTTCGATCAGCTGATCCGTACATGACTCCACATATCCGCGGATCTGTTCTTTATAGGACTCGTATTCCTTACCGAAAACTAATTCATAAGCATTCTTTCGGAGCATCTCCTCAGACTGGCCAGTCAGTTCACTATCCAGTACGATGGATCTCACTTCTTCAGGAAGCTGACTGTCGTCATATTGGAAGATGATCTGTGTCAGCTTGATAGCCTGATATTCCAGTTCCATCAGTTCATTCGAAGTATCAAGGGCTTTGGTCAGACAATGATAGGCTTCACCCTGATCATTCTTAAGCAGAATCTCCATGTCATGGACGGCATTGTATCTTCTTTGAGAGATATTCACTTCTTCAAAATAATTCTCAAGAAAACCAAGATCTCCGGTCACAACAAACAGTCGGACGCTTTCCGTCAGATAATCGGAACCCAGTTCCAGTTCCATCGCTGACTTTACGGCCATATCATGATTGACACTCGCTTCGTCCATAGCCTTATGGGATCGGTTGATACTGATATCAGTGAGAATCAGCAGCAGGGACAGAACAAAGGTCAGGATCACAAATGCAAAGTTGATCGCACGCAGCTTGACAGGCTTTTTCTCCCGCTTTTTTTCCGTCTCAGCAACTGTACCATCCTCTTCATTCTCAATGACTTCCGGAATCAGGTCCTCTTCTTTGAGGTCCTTCCTCGCAAGAATAAAGGGTTCAAAATCCTTCGGCGGAACCGGTTTGGAGAAATAATATCCCTGCACGTAATCACAGCCCAGCTTCTTCAGGACGTTCACCTGTTCTTCTGTTTCCACGCCTTCCGCGATGACAGGAACCGCCAGATGATCGGCAATATCGAGTACTACAGTCAGCATGCGGGTATCCTGCTGCTCAGAAAAAGCATTCTTTATGAACATTCTGTCCAATTTGAGCGCGTCAATAGGAAACTCTGAAATCATGTTCAAAGAGGAATAACCTGTTCCAAAGTCATCCATCTCAATTTTGAAGCCCAGGTTTCTGAGGTGATTGACCGTTTCAACGATCTGTCCTGAATCCTGTGTGTAAGCAGACTCCGTGATCTCCAGCACAAGATCTTCCGGCCTCAGATCATTTTCTTCCAGGATCTTTTCAAAAGTCGTAACCAGTCCGGGATCAGACATGTCGATTCTGGAAGTATTAACCGATACGGGACAGGCATAACCATACTGATTCTTCCACTCTCGGATCTGCCTGGCAGTTTCACGCCACACATAATGATCCAGTTCCCTGATCAGACCATTTTCTTCAAATAACGGAATAAATACTCCAGGACTGATCAGTCCCATCGTAGGATGCTGCCATCTGATCAGTGCCTCTGCGCTGGATAAAGCTGCGACTTTAGGCCGGATATCAAATTTGGGCTGATAATAGACTTTGAACTGCTTTTCTTCGATCGCAGCATGAAAATCATCGATCAGTTGTTCCGCATAGATCTGTTTTTCATGCATCTTGTCATCATAAAAGCCGACCGTCTTCGTGTAATTATTCCGAATGGAATCTGCCGCCATCTGTGCACGTTCAAAGCGCCGTTCGATCTCCATCGACTTATCAACGTTCGCATAGACGCCCAATCTGAGCCGGACATTCCGGTTGACAGCAACATCCTCGCTTAATCCGATGGATGCATTTTTCAAAATCTCATTATAGTCTTTTCCATGTGGAAAATAGGCCATGAACGTATCGGCTTCACGGCGACAGACGATTCCGTCACTGTCTGCTACAGACTCGCGGATCTTCTCACCGATCTTACGCAGTACATCATCACCGTAAGCTGTCCCGAAGCGTTCATTGATCATATGGAAATGATTGATATCGAGTACGACTGCATCCATGGGGACATCTTTATGATGCTGGTCATACTGTTCTGCATACCGGTAGAAGTATTCCCGGTTATATAGGCCAGTAAGCGTATCGCGCTCGGTTGATTGGATGATGTCCCTGTCTTCCGATAACTCGATCGCTTTCAGGACTCTGGCCAGGATTATGCCAGGCTGTGGATAAGGTTTACTGATATAGTCGATCGCACCGATGTTCAGACTCTCGATCTCCGCATCCTGGTCCGCTGTCAGAACAATGACCGGAATCCGCGAAAGCTCGGGATTCGCTTTCATTTCCCTTAGGACTTCCAGACCGGATTTGATGGGCATCATCAAGTCCAACAGAACCAAGGACAGTTCGTCCTTGTTATTTTGGATCTGATCCATCGTCTCCTGTCCGTCACAGGCAAAGATGACCTTGTACTCTTCTTCCAGAATCGCACCCAGTATCTCACGGTTGATGAATTCATCATCCGCGACCAAGATCAGTCGGTGTCCGTCGGAAGCATAAAATTTTTCATGACTTTTTAACATAGCTGGCCTCTTTCCCCTGGAATCAGGTATCTTGAATCAGGTTTTCTAATGTTTCAATCAGGTAGGCAGGTTCGACCGGTTTGCTTAAGTGTGCGTTAAGACCGGCCTGAAGACTCCTCTGAACGTCTTCGTCAAAAGCATTAGCTGTCAGCGCGATGATCGGGATAGACTTAGCGTCCGGGCGATCCATGCTTCGGATCCTCCTGGTCGCCTCGAGTCCGTCCATCTCCGGCATTCGCATATCCATCAGGATCGCGTCATAATATCCTTGTGGACTTGCAGCAAACTTCTCCACTGCAATCCTTCCGTTTTCAGCCAGCTCTGTTTCGATCTGTTTTTCCTGCAGGATCATGATCATGATCTCTGCATTGATCTGAATATCTTCTGCCAGAAGGATCTTCCTTCCGGTCAGATCAGCTTTATTCTTTTCTTTGAGAGCAGGCAGGTTCTTCCGCTTGATTGCTTCACGGAACTCTTCCAGAACATTGGCTGCAAAGAGCGGTTTCGGAATAAAGCTGTCTACCCCTGCATCAAGCGCTTCCTTCAATACGTCATCCCACCGGTAAGCCGTCAGGATGATGATCGCTGCTTCATCGCCCACAAGTGCCCGGATCTGGCGGGTTGTCTCGATCCCATCCATTTCCGGCATCTGCCAGTCGACAAGGATCAGGTCATAGAGTGCACGACGCGCATGTCGCACTTTGATCATTTCGATGGCTTCCGGCCCGGAAGAGGCTGCTTCAGAAGAGATTCCGGCTTTCCCAAGCACCAGTTTGGCGTGCTCACAGGCGACCGGATCATCATCGATGATCAGCACACTCAGATCATCACTGGTCAGGAGACTGACCGCGATCCGGATCACATTGATGTTTTCTTTCAGGTTATCTTCCACGACCTGCTCCCTGCGCTTTGCCAGCTCATCCAGGTACAGAAGACTCACGGAACGGGCAGCTTTTTTGAGTATCCTGAGAAGCGCTGCGAACAGTCAGGAAGGTTCCAACGATCAGAATCAAGGCAACTCCCACAAGTCCAAGGAGCAGATAGAGCGAATTACGTTTTCCCTGTTTATTCCCGATCATATTTGTATTCCCTGCCATCGCCTCTCCTTCTTTACTATGTATTCAGTACATCGGTCAAGGTTTGGATCATTTTGTTTACATCGATCGGTTTGGCGATATGACCTTGCATACCGGCTTCTTCAGCGCCCCGGACATCCTCCATGAATGCATTCGCGGTCATGGCAACGATCGGGATCGAAGCTTTATCCTCATCGTCCAATGACCGGATCGCTTTGGTAGCTTCATAGCCGTCCATCACCGGCATTTGAATATCCATCAGGATCAGATCAAGATCGCCGGCTGAAGCTTCTTTTACATGATCCAGTGCGATCTGTCCGTTTTCGGCTGTATCTACTATAAATCCCATGTTCTCCAGGATCATCCTGGCGATCTCCATGTTGATCTGGTTGTCTTCCACCAGCAGCACGTGTTTACCTTCAAAGGAAACCGCTTTCTCCCTGGATTCTTCTTCCGGATCGGCGGGAATGTCTTTCTTTTCCGCCAATCTGAATTTCAGGCGGAAGATCATTTCTGTTCCGCTGCCGGGAGCTGTCAGTACTTCAATCGTCCCACCCATCAGATCAACGATACTCTTCGTGATTGAAAGCCCAAGACCTGTTCCGTCGATCCCGCTGGCAGTCGACGTTCTTTCTCTTTCAAATGCATTGAACATCTTCTCTGCAAATTCCTTGGACATTCCGATCCCGGTATCCAGGATGCGTATCTCATAGGAAGCAACCCCATCATACGTACTGCCGGTCTCGAGTACAGATGCTGTGATCTTCCCGCCTTCCGGAGTAAACTTATAGGCATTGCTCAAAACGTTCAGAAGCACCCTGCTCAGATTCTTTTTATCGCACCATACATACCGGTGCTGGATCTGAGACGTGTGAACCTGGAAATCGATTTTCTTCTGGTTCATCTGCTCCTGGAAAAGATCCCTGATTCCTTCCACCATTTCACAAAGGTCCATGGGGATAAATTCCAGCTCCAGTTTGCCGCTCTCAATGCGGCTCATTTCCAGAATATCATTGATCAGGTTCAGAAGATGCTGGCTGGAGAGGATGATCTTTTCCAGATAGTCATGAACTGGTCCTGATTCTGCTTCTTTCATGGCCAGATTTGTATATCCAATGATCGCATTCATAGGCGTCCTGATATCATGCGACATATTGAAAAGAAACTGGCTTTTGGCCAGACTGCCTTCTACCGCACGGATCTTTTCCCGTTCCGTCTGCTCATGCTTTTTGCGGACCAGATTCTGGACGTAGAGCATGACAATCAGTCCGGTAAAGATGATCAGCATCAGGATGATCCCGCTCCAGATCATGGTTTTACGAACATTCTCTACACTGTCCTGTCTCAGTGACAATGTGACGAACCACATAAACGAAGTATAGATAAGCAGGCAAAACAGTACGATTCCGGACGTCGAGATCCCGCTGAATTCACTTAAAGAACTGTGGATGACTGTCCGCCAGTAAAACAGAAATCCAAGAAGACACCACAGCGAAAGAAGCAGGAAGGCTTCACTGCACATCACGTCCATCGCTGTCAGACGCGGAACAAGCTGCACAAGGACAAAGCCTACCGAAATGATGGTCCCGATCAACCCGGTCGCCATGACCTTTTTCTGATTCTCAGCTTTGGCTGTTTTATAGGCAGCAAACGAGGTATAACCAAAACCTACGATCGCTCCGAAACTGGTCAGATCAACAAACCAGTTCAAGGTATTACGGCCAAAGAGCGAAAGGATGATCGCAATCACCATGATAAACACGATGCTGTAGGTCGTTTTGGAAAATTTTTCCGATAAGATCCTGTCTTCCGCCATTGTGGACAGAACCCTTGTGGTCGCCCGGTATCCTCCGATAATACCAGTCAGGATCGCTGCGACCGCTGTGACCGTCATGACGATAAGACCAAATGTTCCGAGCGCATGATGCGCTGCGTAGAACGTCGGAACGGATGCGACGCCTTTCAGATTCGGCAGGGCACTGATATATTCCTGCCAGGAGCTAAATCCATCCGGCACGGCAGATACACTGACGACGGCCATGGCAATATAGGCTAAGGCGGCTATGATAATGGAAATAACAAGAATTTTCCCTGTTTTTTTGATTGAAAATTTAAAATGTGCTGTATCAAATGAAGTGACCTCAAAGCCAACGTAAGCCCATGGTGCAAGAAATACAATACTGAATACAGCATATCCTTTGTTTACACCGGAGGTTCCAAATGAGAAGAGTACATCCTTCGTAATCCCCTGGGGAATACTGACAACAGCAATGATGATGATCCCAATCAGAAGAATACAGGCCAGGATCGTATGCAGCCGCTGCAAAAAAGGTTTGGCTGTTACAAACAAAACACCGATCCCGGCCAATACCAGGACAGAAACGATGG
>JAFOIR010000004.1 GCA_017420625.1 Bacillota bacterium | reverse complement strand
TCCATGTACGCTTTCAGCTTTGGTGAAGCTTCCAGCGGACCTTCCAGTTCTTCAGCAAAATGCAGAGAAAGCTCATTCATGAGCTTCTCTGCATCGATCCCACGGATCAAAAGTTCTTTAATTTTTTCTGTCATATTGTAAGTCTTTTTTCCTTTATTTGGCCAGGTGTGTCAAATGCCAGATATACTTGTCGTATTCGAGGACAGAACGATCAGCAGCAAAATCTCCTGACATCGCTGTATTGATCAATGCTTTACGGTTCCATGCCATCTGATCCAGATATACCTTGGAGGCTTCATTCTGAGCACGGCAGTAGTCTTCAAAATCAGCAAGTACCAGATACGGATCAGCAATGTTTCCGGTATTATTGAACAGAAGCGAGTTCGCAATACCCGGGAACGCAACCTCATGTCCGGGACGTCCGACACCGTGCTGAATCGCACTGACGACACGGTTGATCCACTGATTGTTGGTATAGAACTGCATCGCATCATAGCCGCGGCGGATCAGATTATTGACTTCTTCTGTACGCATTCCGAACAGGAAGAAGTTCTCTGCACCAACGCGCTCGAAGATCTCAATGTTCGCACCATCAAAGGTACCGATCGTAATCGCACCGTTCAGCATGAACTTCATATTACCGGTTCCGGAAGCTTCTCTTCCGGCGGTAGAGATCTGTTCAGACAGCTCAGCGGCCGGCATCAGGATCTCAGCTACCGTTACCTTATAATCCTGAATGAATACCACTTTGATGCGGCCGGCAACATCCGGATCGTTGTTGACCATGTCAGCAACTGCATGGATCAGCCGGATGATTTCCTTGGCACGGCTATAGCCAGGGGCTGCTTTGGCACCGAATAAATACGTTTTCGGAACGACTTCCTTGGAAGGATTATCCTTGATTTCGTAATAGGTACGAAGAATATGAAGAACGTTCAGAAGCTGACGCTTATACTCATGCAGACGTTTGGCTTGTACATCAAAGATCGAATCAGGATCGATCACGATTCCGTTTTCTTTCTCGATGAAATTCGCAAGACGAATCTTGTTCTCGCGTTTGATTGCTCCGAATTTTTTCAGGAATTCTGCATCATCAGCAAACTCTTTCAGTTTTTCCAGCTCGTTCGGATTCTTCAGGAATCCGTCTCCGATGGAATCCTTGATCAACTTGGTAAGACCGGGATTCCCCTGTCCGAGCCAGCGTCGATAGGTAATACCGTTCGTGACGTTGGTAAACTTTTCGGGTGCATCCAGATAAAAGTCGTGGAAACAGTCATCTTTCAGGATCTGGCTGTGCAGTGCAGAAACGCCATTTACACTGAAGGAACCGGCGATCGACAGATTCGCCATACGAATCTGCCCGTTGCCGACGATCGACATATAGGCGATCTTCTGCCAGTCACCGGGGAAGACAGTCCAGAGATGCTCACAGAACCGACGGTTGATTTCCAGAATAATCTGATAGATTCTTGGTACGATACGCTGAATCAGGTCTTCCGGCCAGCGTTCCAGTGCTTCCACCATGACAGTATGATTGGTATAGGCAACCGTATGTGTCGTGATCTCCCACGCATCATCCCAGCTCATTTCGTAGTCATCCATCAGAATCCTCATCAGTTCCGGAATGACCATTGCCGGGTGCGTATCATTGATCTGGATCGCGATCTTATCGGCCAGAGAAGTCAGTGTCCCATAGTGCTCCATGTGCTTTTTCACGATGGACTGAATCGAAGCGGAAACGAAGAAGTACTGCTGTTTGATACGCAGAGATTTACCTTCGTAACTGCTGTCTTCAGGATACAGGACCTTGGAGAGCACTTCTGCTGTCACGGCATGCTCCATGGCTTTAAGATAATCACCGGAGTTGAACAGAGTCATGTTCATCGTGTAGACTGATTTCGGCTGCCACAGACGAAGAGAGTTGACAACTTTAGATTTATAGCCAGGAATCAGCATGTCATTCGGGACGGCACGGACAACATCACAATCGACCAGATGCACCTTCATTCCGTTATCTGTCCATTCTTCTTCCACGCGGCCGCCAAATCTGACTTCAACCGCTTCATCTTCTTTTGTCACCAACCAGCTGCGGCCGGTATCAAGCCAGCTGTCCGGCAGTTCTGTCTGATGACCTTCAATAATGCGCTGTTTGAAAAGACCATATTCATAAAGAATACTGTATCCGGTTGCAGGAAGTCCCTGAGAAGACATCGCATCCATATAGCAGGCTGCGAGACGTCCGAGACCGCCGTTGCCAAGAGCGGCATCCTGTTCGATATCACAGATATCTTCAAATGTCGTGCCAAAATCCTTCAAAACGCCCTGCATCTGTGTCATCAGACCCAGATTATAGACATTGTTTCGAAGAGATCTTCCAAGCAGAAATTCCACGGATAGATAGCAAAGCTGTTTGGCTTTTCTCTTGTGAATCGTGTGTTTGGTAGCGACCCACTTATCCATCATTATATCACGGATTGTCTGGGCACAGGCGTCATAGATCATCTGAGGCTTTGCTTCATAGACCTCGACCCCGTAGTGTCGTTTCAGCTTGCCTTCGATCTTTTCTTTCAGTTCTTTCTTAGTCATTAAAACTTTCCCCTAACTAACGTAGTACAAATTTTTATTTTTTTCCGGTAATTTTCCGGTAAAGAGCGATATAGTCTCTGGCCGGACCATTCCAGCTGACATCTGTTTCCATAGCGGTTTTCATCACTTTGGCCCATTTTTCAGGATCATGATAATCAGCAATGGCTTCGCGGATCACGTACAGCATGTCATGCGCGTTATACTGCGCAAAGGAATAACCGTTGCCCTTTCCTTCTTCCCCGACAAAAGGCTGTACGGTATCCTTCAGACCGCCGGTTTCCCGAACGATCGGAATGGTGCCATAACGCATCGCGATCATCTGCGACAAGCCGCACGGCTCAGAGAGAGACGGCATCAGCAGCATATCGGCTCCGGCGTAGATCTTCTGTGCCAGATCGATATTGAACAGAATATTCGCCGAGACCTTGCCAGGATATGCTCTGGCAGCCGAACGAAGCATCTCTTCATACTGCCACTCACCTACACCCAGAACCACCAGCTGTACATCTTCGCCAAGAATATCGTTGAGTACAGCTGCAACCAGATCCAGTCCCTTATGATCGGCCAATCTGGACACGATGGCGATCATCGGCACATCTGCTTTTTGATTGAGGCCAAGGAGCTTCTGGAGCTGCAGTTTATTGACCTTCTTATCCTCAATCGTCTCGAGAGAATAGTTCTTGAACAGATGAGTATCGGTTTTCGGGTCATACAGCTTAGTATCGATACCATTGACGATACCGGAAAGTTTCGAGCTTTCCTGCCGCAGAAGATCATGCAGACCATGCGCAAAGAATGGATCCTTGATCTCCTCTGCATAGGTTGGAGAAACCGTGGTGATCCAGCTGGCAGCCAGAATACCTGTCTTCATATAGTTAACACAGTTGTCAAACTGAAGATATCCGCCGGCATAATCGTTCCAGTCAACACCGAGAACATTTTCTACGATATCCGGAGAGAAAATTCCCTGATACTGGATATTGTGGATCGTATAGACGACCTGCAGTTTCGCGTACATCTCGTTGATCCCACGATAGAACTTGTTCAAGTAGAAAGGCACAAGACCTGTCTGCCAGTCATTGCAGTTCATGACATCGGGTTCGAAATCAATATGCTGCAGAAGTTCCAGTGAGGCTTTGGAGAAGAATGCAAACCGTTCTGCATCATCAAAGTGACCGTAATATCCCTTTCTGCCGAAATAATATTGATTATCCAGCAGATAATAGATCACATCGCCGACTTTCGCTTCGAAGATGCCGCAGTACTGGCTCCTCCAGCTGAGCGGAACCCACATCTCCTTCACAAAATGCATCTGATCCTTGAGTTCCTGAGGGATTTCCTGATACAGCGGAAGCACCACGCGGCAGCCTACCATCCGGCGACGAAGAGCAGCCGGCAGTGCGCCGGCTACATCTCCGAGTCCTCCCGATTTGGCGAACGGAACCGCTTCGGCAGAAACATATAATACTTTCATAGCAATTCCTTTCGATTAAAAACCTACTGCAAAGGTTCTGTGGTTAGACCACAGAACCTTTTGCAAGTACCATAGGATACATCTTATATCCGAACAGTTTACGATTCTCACGGATAACAACATCTTTATCGATGATGCTGTATTCGAGCTGAGAACCGGACTGAATTTCACAGTCCTGCATAACGATACTGTTGCGGATGACAGCTCCTTTGCGTACGCGAACACCACGGAAGATCACACTGTTTTCAACAGTACCTTCAATGATGCAGCCGTCAGCAACCAGTGAATTCTTGACGTTTGATCCTTCACGGTAGATAGCGGGAGACTCATCGCGGATCTTGGTAAAGATCTGACGATCCTGATAGAACAGAGCTTTACGGATATCTTCGTTCAGAAGATCCATGTTGGCGTCAAAATAAGACGCAACAGAATCTATTTTAGCACAATATCCATCATATTCATAGCCATAAATTTTGAGATCATTGACACGTCTTTGCAGAACATCTCTGTGCAGGCTGTACATATTATGGCTTGCACACTCGGCAATCAGTGTCTCCAGAAGTCCTCTTCCGATTACGATCTGGCTGATGCCAAGATTCACGTCACCCTTTACAAGTGCCGGAGAAGGATTGATCGCGACATCCAGAATTCTGCCGTCATCCCCGACCGTATAGATGGTACCGGTCTCTCCATTGTCCTTCGACTCGAGTTCAGCTTTATGGTAGATAACAGTGATATCAGCCTCCTTGTCCTCGTGGAACTCAACGACATCACGGAAATCCATGTTGAAAATACAGTCTGCAGAAGTCAGGATCACGTTGTCCGCATCGGATTTACGAATGAAATTCGCTGCGTTCAGAAGTGCTTCCATTTTTCCTCTGTATACACCGGAACCGGTAAATCCGAACCCACCCTGTGAGAAAGGAGGAAGCAGATACATGCCGCCATTTTTACGGGAAAGATCCCACTCTTTACCGGATCCCAGATGGTCCATCAGGGATTGGTAGCTGTCTCTGGTAATGATACCAACTTTGGTAATACCTGAATTGACCAGATTGGAAAGAGCAAAGTCAACGATTCTGTAACGTCCGCCGAAAGGAATGGAGGAAAGCGCACGCTTCTGCGTGAGCGCTTTCATCTGCTCATCATTCTGATAGGCGAACAAAAGACCCATGGTGCTTTTCATGCGTTTTCACCTCCTTAAATACGATCCTGATCCAGCATCTCACCCGGTTTGACGACAACGCCGTCTCCGATCGTGATCTCATCTGCCAGAACAGCCATATAACCTGTCATTTTGCCCGGTGCACAGAACGCTTTTGCAACTTCTTCAGAAGCACCGATCCGGGCATTCTTACCAACTTTTGTCTCCTGTCCGATGATTGAGTATTCAACGATCGCACCATCTTCGATGACCGTATTCGGCAGGATCACGGAATCTTTGATCACAGCACCTTCACCGATATGAACGCCGTAGAAGATAACGGAATGCTCGACTTTTCCGTTGATAACGGATCCTTCACATACCATGGAATTGATAACTTCTGAATCGGGTCCGTTGTAAACCGGCGGTTCGTTGGGGTTGCGTGCATAGATCTTCCAGGTATTGTCATTGAGTTTGACGGGGCTGTCTTCCAGCAGAAGCTCCATGTTCGCTTCCCACAGAGACTGAAGGGTTCCGACATCTTTCCAGTAACCTGCGAACTCATAGGTATAAAGCGGCTCACCAGCGTTCAGCATGTTCGGAATGATGTTCTTACCGAAGTCATTGCTGGAGGTCGGATCTGCTTCATCTTCTTCCAGGAATTTCTTCAGTTTGGACCAGGTGAAGACATAAACACCCATGGAAGCCTTGGTTGATTTAGGCTGTTTGGGTTTCTCTTCGAACTCATAGACCTTGTTGTCGTCATCGGTATTCAGGATACCAAAACGGCTGGCTTCTTCCAGTGTCACGTTGAGTGCAGCGATGGTTGCAGAAGCACCCTTTTCTTCGTGATACTCGATCATTGCATTGTAATCCATCTTGTAGATGTGGTCACCGGAAAGGATTACCACATATTCCGGATCATAACGCTCGATGAAGTGCATGTTCTGATAAATGGCGTTGGCTGTGCCTTTATACCATTCATCATTCGCACCGCGGCTGTACGGCGGCAGTACGGAAACACCGCCATCGTTGCGGTCCAGATCCCAGGGCTGGCCGTTACCGATATAGGCGTTCAGATCAAGCGGCATGTACTGAGTGAGTACACCCACTGTGTCAATTCCTGAGTTAACACAGTTACTCAGGGGAAAATCGATGATCCGGTACTTGCCGCCAAAAGGAATTGCCGGTTTGGCAACTTTTTTGGTCAGCACGCCCAGACGAGAGCCCTGGCCTCCGGCCAGAAGCATGGCTACGGTCCTTTTTTTCGTGCGCATGATGTCCTCCTGTATAAAATTTTTCGTTTAAATGTCACTCTTTAGAGCTTTTTAACTCTTTTTTTCTGTGCTTCGGACGAGTTGTAAAGTAAACAGCTGAGAGCGGCGGTACTTTGATCTCAATCGAATGATCGTATCCGTGCATCGGAATATCCTCTGCACCGATCCAGCCTTCATTCTTTACGCCGGAGCCGCCGTATTTCTCGTCATCGCTGTTCAATGCTTCGATATAGTAGGCATCCTGCTCCACACCGATCCTGTATTGTTCTCTCAGGACCGGAGCAAAGTTCACGACGCACACCACTTCTTTTCCTTCTCTGTCGATCCGGCGGAAGGAAACAATGTTCTGGGTATTGTCATCGTAGCAGATCCATTTGAATCCATCCCAGGAATCATCCTGCTCATACATGGACGAGTGTTTCAGATAGAAATGGTTGAGTGCCTTTACATATTCGTGAAGCTTCTGATGCATATTGTAGCTCAGCAGGAACCAATCGAGCTGCTTGTGGTAATCCCACTCGATGAACTGTCCGAACTCACCACCCATAAAGAGCAGCTTTTTACCCGGATGGCCAATCATATAGCCATAAAATGCGCGAAGACCGGAGAATTTCATTCCATAATCACCCGGTTGTTTGTCCAGAAGTGATTTCTTTCCGTGCACCACCTCATCATGTGACATGGGAAGAATGTAATTTTCTGAGAATGCATAGGTCAAAGAGAACGTAATGTTGTTGTGATGGTCTCGCCGGAAGAACGGATCCATCTGCACATAGCTGAGCATATCGTTCATCCAGCCCATGTTCCATTTAAAGTTGAATCCCAGACCTCCGTCCTCGGTAGGTTTGGTGACAAGCGGCCAGGCTGTCGACTCTTCAGCAATCATCAATGCGCCGGGATGCTCCTTGAAGACTGCCTTATTCAGTGTCTGAAGGAAAGCAACCGCTTCCAGGTTCTCTTTTCCGCCGTACTGATTGGCAACCCATTCACCATCCTTACGGCAGTAGTCCAAATAAAGCATGGAAGCAACAGCATCCACGCGAAGACCGTCCACATGATACATATCGAGCCAGTACATTGCGCTGGAGATCAGAAAGCTGACAACTTCCTTTTTGCCATAGTCAAAGACCTTGGTACCCCACTCGTAGTGCTCGCCTTTTCGAGGATCTTCATACTCATAGAGCGGCTGACCATCGAAATTTGCCAGACCCGGTTCGTCCTTCGGAAAATGGGCGGGCACCCAGTCCATGATGACGCCGATACCATGCTGATGGCAGATATCCACGAATTTCATGAGATCCTTGGGCGTGCCGAAACGAGAGGTAGGCGCAAAATATCCCAGCACCTGGTATCCCCAGGAGCCGTCGAAAGGATATTCAGATAAAGGCATGACTTCGATATGGGTGTAACCCATATCCTTCACATATTTCGCTACTTCCTGTGCGATAGAAACATAGTCGTAGAATTCTCCGCCATCCCGCATCTTCCATGAACCAAGATGCATTTCGTAGATATTCATCGGTGCACGGTAAGGAACAGTCTTAGCGCGTTTCTCCATCCATTTCGCATCATGCCATTCGTAACCGTTGATGTCATAAATCTTCGAACCTGTTGCTGGTCTTGTTTCCATATGGAATCCGAAGGGATCACTCTTTAAGACGACTTTTCCGTCTGAACCGACGACACGGTATTTATACGTGTCATACGTCTTCAAACCATAGCCGAACCCCTCCCAGATACTGCTGTCCGGCATCCGGACCATCTGGATCGCGTTCCATTCCTGCCATCCGTTGAAATCACCGATGACCTTGATGTCCCACGCATGTGGGGCCCATACCCTGAAGACAGTACAAGGATTCCCTTCTGCATCCACAGCAGGATGCTGTCCGAAGTAGGAATAAGCCCGGTAGTTCGTACCTTCATGAAATACATACGAATCAAAACTTTCCTGTGTGTTCATGATAGTTCCTCTTTCGCTCAGTATTTGTCGAAACGGACCGACTTATTATTATAGTAAATATATCATACCATGCGCGTTTGGTCAACGTAAAATCGCAAGAAGCTCGTCTTCCGTAATGACCGGAACACCCAGCTCTTTTGCTTTTTTATTCTTGGAGGATGTGCTGTTGCTGTCATTGTTGACCAGATAAGTGGTATTCTTACTGACACTGCCGGCTACTTTTGCCCCTCGCTCAATCAGCAGATCTTTCAGCTGATCTCTGTTTTCAAAATGATCAAGCGATCCGGTAATAACAAATGTCATACCTTTCAGGCTTTTTCCCGAAGTTTCCGGCGTATCCGCATCATCCGGACGAGCAATTTCCAGATACTGCAGCAGATCGCTCAGCATCTGACGGTTCTCTTCCTGCCTGAAGAAGCGGAAAATATCTCCTGCCATAACCGGACCGATCCCTTCGATGGAAGAAAGAGTCGTTTCATCTGCCGCTTCAAGTGCAGAGAGATCCTGATTCATCGCATCAGCCAGAAGTCTCGCTGCAGCAGTTCCGATCCCGGGAATCCCGATTGCAGCCAGCAGCCGGAAAAGCTCTGTATGACGGGATCGTTCAACAGCATCCAGCAATTTATCACACGATTTGACACCAAAACCTTCCATCTGCTCAATGATACTTCGATGATCCTTCAGTCGATAAAGATCCGCAAAGGAACCAATCAATCCCTGATCTGAAAGGCGCTCAATGATCGACTCAGAAATTCCGTCGATATTCATTCCTGCTCTGGAGACGAAGTGTTCAAGCGCTTTCAGTGACTTTGCCGGGCAGGAAGGATTCGTACAGACCAGCACCTGAACGTCCTCTCTGGTAAGGATCTCCGTCTTGCCCCCGCATCGCGGGCAGAATTCAGGAACAGGCAGAGTATCGGACTGCGTGAGATTGTCTGCGATCTGCGGGATGATCATATTGGCTTTATAGACCGTGATCGTATCCCCGATTCCCAGTTTGAGTTCCCGGATGATGCTGACATTATGAATGCTTGCACGTTTGACAGTTGTTCCTTCAAGTTCGACTGGTTCAAAGATCGCCACCGGATTGATCAGACCCGTGCGGGACGGACTCCACTCCACCTCCAGCAGCTTTGTGGCAGCCTGTTCATCCTGCCATTTAAATGCCATGGAATCTCTGGGAAATTTAGCAGTTGAACCCAAACTTGCAGACTTCTCGATACTGTCCATTGTCAGAACCAATCCATCCACAGGATAGGCATATCTGCTTACGGAGTCTGTAAACGTTTTTTCAGCCTCCGGAAGAGTATCCGATGTAACCATACGATACGGTACCGGATCAAATCCAAGGGATTTCAGCCACAGAAGCTCCTTTTCCTTGGAATCTTCAAACTTCTCCATCGGAAGATCAGCTTCGATAAAAGTATAAACCATGACATGAACATGCCGCTGTTTCGCGATTCGGGAATCCAGCTGCCGAACGGAACCGCTGCACAGATTTCTTGGATTTTTGTATTGTTCGTCCGGCGGAAGCAGATCATTGATCTTTTTGAAATTCTCATAAGAGATCAGTGCCTCACCCCGTACCACCAGATGGCCTTCAAAGGGGATTCTGAGCGGAACACCTTCAAAAACACGGGCATTGGACGTGATGACTTCCCCTACTTCTCCATTACCACGAGTTGCAGCCTGCTGCAGATTTCCTCCTTCATAGGTCAAAACGACTGTCAGACCATCGAGTTTCCAGGAAAGCATGCCTTTTTCATTCCCGAGAAAAGACTGAAGTGCCGAAAGGTCTTTCGTCTTATCCAGTGATTTCATAGGTACAGCATGGTGAACTTTGGGCAATTCGCTTACGATCTCGTATCCCACTTTTTGTGTGGGAGAACTCGCCAGGATGATGCCCGTTTCCTTTTCAAGGATACTTAGTTCATCATAGAGCCTGTCGTATTCCAGGTTGGACATGATCTCTTTTTCTTCGGAATAATAGGCACGCGCAGCCTCATTGAGCACTTCAACGAGATAGCGCATCCGTTCCTTCTTATCCATCCTCTGCTCCTATCTGTTACATCTTTTTCAGTCCCGCCAATTTGGCGAAAAGAAGTTTCTCTCCGACTTTGGAAAAGTTGACTCTGACCTGATAATCTGCGTTGACAGACTTGACTTCCGTGACAGTACCCAGACCAAATTTCTTATGCATGACCACATCGCCTACCTGCAGATGCTCCATACCGGCCGGTGCTTCATTTTTAATGCCTGTTGAAGACCCTTTCGACACAGAAGCACTGTTAATCTGTGAATAGCCGCTCTGCCTTGGTCCGTTTCCTGAATGATCTGTATTGCCGGTTCGGGAAAGATACGGGTTTTCTCTTTCACGGATCTCTTCTGCCCAAAGGCTTCTTCCGGTGCGGCCATATGGCCTGCCTGCAGAACGTGACAAAAACTGAGGAATATCATCCATAGCGGGATCTTCCGATGATTCCTTGTTGATCGCACCGGCAGGCAGTTCCCGTAAAAACAGAGACGGTTTGGAGAGCTGCTCCATTCCATGGATATGACGGGATTTGGCATAACACAAATACAGTTTTTTCTGCGCCCGGGTAATGCCGACATAGCAAAGCCTTCTTTCTTCTTCCAGATCTTCCGGGCTGGCAGAAGTCAGACTCATATAGCCCGGGAAGATTCCGTCTTCCATTCCGGTCATGAATACGACCGGAAATTCCAGGCCTTTAGCTGAGTGCAAAGTCATCAGGGATACAACATCTGCTCCCTCTTCAAACTCATCGATCGCCGCAACCAGGGACAGTTCATCCAGAAAACCGGCAAGTGAAGGTTCTTCGTTCTGTGCTTCATACTGATCGGCTCTGGCGATCAATTCATCGATATTCTGCTGGCGGTCCTCCAGTTTCGTTGGATCATCTGCCTGCAGATATGCGATGTATTCTGTTTCTTTCAGAATCAGATTGATCAGTGCTCCGATTCGGTTTCCGCTCTCGCTTGCTTCCCTGAAGCTTGTCATAAGGCCGGAAAAAGCTGAAAGTTTCCCGGCACTTCTTCTGAGATCCTGGATCTCAGGGGACATATCGCAGACTTCCGTGATCCCCCAGCCGCCTTCTACGGCAAAGCTTCTGACTTTTTCACTGGTCACGGCACCGATTCCTCGCGTCGGCACGTTGATGATCCGTTCAGCTGCAACATAGTCGTAATCATTCGCTGTCAGTCTGAGATAACAAAGAAGGTCTTTGATCTCCTTACGCTGATAGAAGGGAGTTCCTCCATACAAGCGGTAAGGAATCGCTGCCAGGACCAACTGTTCCTCGAGTGCTCGGGACTGAGCGTTCGTCCGATACAAAAGAGCAACGTCCTGGTATTTGTATCCTCCGTCCTGTACGAGATCATGGATCTCAGAGGCGACAAAATGGGCCTCATCATTTTCTGTCATCGTCTCACGGACCTGGATCTTCTCTCCCTGCTCGTTTTCAGTCCAGAGTTTTTTCTCTTTTCGGCTTTCATTATTTCGGATGACATGGTTTGCCGCATCCAGTATTGTCTTCGTAGAGCGATAATTCTGTTCCAGCCGGACGACCATGGCATCCTTGAAATCCTTTTCAAAATCAAGAATGTTGTTGATATTCGCTCCCCGGAAACGATAGATCGATTGATCATCATCTCCGACGACGCACAGATTACGGTACTTGTCGGCAAGCAGCCGAATCAGCAGATACTGAGCAGTATTCGTGTCCTGATACTCGTCTACCATGATATAACGGAATTTTTCCTGATAATAATCCAGTACATCCGCATTGGTCTGAAAAAGGCGCACCGTATTGGAAATGATGTCGTCAAAGTCCATTGCATGGTTTTCGAACAGGACCTTTTGATATTGTTCATAGACCAGGGCTGTTTTCTTCTTGAAAAGATCTCCGCTTTTAACCTTCTCCATATAGGCTTTAGGTCCGATCATTTCGTCTTTCGCATTGCTGATTTCAGCAAGAATTGCTCGAGGAGTAAACATCTTATCAGAAATATTCAGCTCCTTTAATATCCGCCGGATCACAGCTTTCTGATCTTCCGGATCGTAGATCGTAAAGTTGTTTTCATAACCAATCCTGTCTGCATAGCGCTTCAGAATACGAATGCAGGCACTGTGAAAGGTCGAGATCCAGGCATCAGAAACAGCCTCTCCGATCAGGGAAGAGGCTCTTTCTCTCATTTCTTTGGCTGCTTTGTTTGTAAAGGTTATGGCCAGGATCCGATATGCCGGAACTTTCATCTCTTCGATCAGATAGCTGATCCGGTGGGTCAGTACTCTGGTTTTTCCACTGCCGGCACCGGCCAGGATCAGAACCGGACCTTCGGTCTGATAAACGGCACGCCGCTGCATTTCATTAAGGTTTTCATATTTATCCATAAATGACATTATACCACAGGCGTCAGAAAAAAGCATCCATAAAGAAAAAAAGAACCCAGGTTTATCTGGGTTCCGGAAAATGCTGTCTTTGATACTTTATTCAAAACTACCGTACATGCCAACAGCTTCATCGATGGAAATCTCACCTTTTCCAACCCGGAATGCGGCCAGTCGGATCTGCACCGTAAGCGGATCCGTAATGCCAAGCACTTCCGGAGAGATGATACGCTCGGAGGGCACCTTGGCGAAAGCCGCATAAACAGAATTCAGGGACAGATTGGCGGTAGGTGTAACGAGACGCTTCACGGAGGCCATTTCATTGAGCTCTTCATTGCTGATCAGGAACCGCATGAATTCATTGGTCATATCCAGATTTTCGCAGTCCTTGTTCACAGAGAACTCGATGGAAGGACTGTCGATAAAATAGCCACCCTCGTCAGACATGGGGATCGGTGCAAAGGAATACTGGAAAGGAGAATTGGTAAATGCTTCTGACTGACTCTCCCGCTTTTTGGTACCGGAGACGGTATCAGCGATGCAGATCATCATGGGCACATCCCCTTCGAAGAAGCGCAGGATCGTCTGAGTGTAGCTGTCTTCGATCTTGTCACATTCCGCCAGATCGATATAACCAGTCTCAATGAGCTTCTGCACGCCTTCCAGTGCCGGACGCATGTATTCGCCGGCAGCCGGATCCAGTTCATTGGCCAGCTTCAGCGCTTCCGGATTTTGGGACAGCGTTTGGATAAAGAGCGGGTATGCGATCGTATACATAAAAGAGCCGGATGATTTCAGGCTGTAACCCATCATGGGGTTCGCATATCCTTTGCCTTTGAACGCTTCACACACATCCATCAGTTCTTTCCATGTGGTCGGGACGCTGAGTTCTTCCTTTTTGAACAGATCATCATTCACCAGCATGCCATAGGTTCTGGAGAAAACCGGTGCCAGGAGCACGTGATTTTTTTTATCATGATTGATCAGGCCAGGACGAATGCAGCCTAAGTTCAGTCCAAGAGCAGAATCCGAAAGATCCTCCATATGTGCGATGACGGGATCATACTGTTCATTTCCGATCATCCATGTATAGGAGAAGAAAATGTTTGGTTTGTCACTGCTGTCCAGAGCTGCAGCCAGCACATTGTTGTAGTCATCCAGCTTTACATAGCTAAGCTGTACATTCGGATAGTGCTCATTGAACCGGTCGAATGAAGCTTCCAGGGCTTCAAAGTTGTCATAGCTTCCAACCACCGTGATCTTGCAGTTTGTTTCTGTATCCAGAGATGGTTTGAATCCGGCCGATGCTTCTTCCTGTCCTTTGCCGCTGCAGGCTGTAAGCGAAATAAACATACAGATGACTAAAATGGTGCAGAGCAGTTTTTTCATGATTTCTCCTCCTTGATCCTTCGGATCTCTTTGATAACAAGTTTAATGTCGATCGGTTTTGCTATATGTCCATTCATGCCGGCGTTAAGGCACTCAGTAACATTTTCCGAGAATGCATCTGCGGTCATGGCGATGATCGGAATGGATGATGCCCATGGATCCTCCAGTTTGCGAATCGTCCTGGTGGCCTCAAGCCCATTCATCTCCGGCATCTGGATATCCATAAAGATAAGGGCATAGCTTCCTTCGGCTGCCTGGCGCATTTTCTCCACGCAGATACGGCCATTTTCAGCGCGTTCCGTCGTGATTCCAAACATACCAAGCATTGCAGAAATAATCTCCCAGTTGATATCATTATCTTCTGCAATCAGAATATTCATTCCTGCAATATCGGAATAATCATTCTCCGGTTCAACAGACTTGGATTCGGTTCCAAGAAGCGTGTTGATCGTATCGTACAGCTTGGAACGGAACAGCGGTTTACTGACAAATCCATCTGCTCCCGCTTCCTTCGCCTTATCCTCAATATCCGACCAATCATAAGCGGAGATCAGCAAAATAGGCGTACCTACTCCTACTTCGTTACGGATCCGGTGAATCGTTTCGATACCATCGAGATCCGGCATCTTCCAATCCAGAATCACCACGCTGTAATCCCGACCGGCCTGATGCCGATGCGTGATCATGCCGAGTGCTTCCAGTCCGCTGCTGGCATGTTCCGCAGTAACACCAAGGGATTCAAGGGTATCAACAGCTGTATCCAGCAGGATCTCATCATCATCTACGATCAGAATATCCATCGGATCGAGCACCATTTCATCCCTTTGCCGATCTGCAACGGGAAGATCCAGGATCACAGTAAATGTCGTGCCTTTGCCCTGTTCGCTCTGGCAGTCGATGCTGCCTTCCATCAGATCCACCATCTGTTTGGTGATGGCAAGTCCAAGTCCTGTTCCCTGAATCTTGTTCACGCGGCTGTCTGTCTGGCGTGAAAATGGCTGATACATGTTGGCCATAAACTCCGGACTCATGCCGATTCCGGTATCAGAGACCTTATATGTCAGTCTTATACAGCCAGCTTTTGGGCTTTCCTCCTCACGCATATCTACACTGACTCTTCCACCAGGCTCCGTATATTTGATAGCGTTGGAAAGAATGTTGATATAGATCTGATTCAGCCGAAGCTGATCCGCATAGAAATATTCTTTTTCCATCTTGCCGATGCGGAAATTAAAATCGATATTCTTTTCCTTGATCATCGGCTGAGACAGATTCACCAGTTTTTCCACCGTCTCTACGATTGAGAAGGTCAAGGGGCTTAGGTTCAGTTTTCCGCTCTCCACCTTGGAGATATCCAGAATATCATTGATCAGAGTGAGCAGATGATTGCTGGCCATCGAGATCTTCCGCAGGTTTTCACCTACCGATTCTGTATCGCCCAAATTCCTTTCTGCGATCGAGGTAAGGCCGATGATCGCATTCATCGGTGTACGGATATCATGTGACATCGTAGAGAGAAAATCAGTTTTCGCCTGATTGGCTGCCTCTGCTTCTCTGGCTGATGCCTGTAATTTCTTATTGAAGTAAACCATGACGGCCAGGTCAAAAACGAACAGGATCAGAAGGCCTGCCGATACAAAACCGATAAGGAGCCAGTTTTCACTATTTTCACCAAGATCCTCCATGGGCATGAAACTGAGAAGCGTCCAATTTCCTACCGCAGTAACCGGGGTATAAGCAAGGATACATTCCTCTCCTCGGGAGTTGAGCATCGTAAAAGAGCCAGTGGAGGAAGTGATCTTTTCAAAGAGTTCCTTTGCCGATGCTGAATCTGCAGTGTTATAAGACCTGTAAAACTCAAAAAAACTGGAGTTTTTAAAGGAATGGCCTTTGATAATATAATCTCCATCCGCATCGATCACGGATAGTTCAGCGTTTTCAAGATCTTCCTGCGGAAAGACCCATTTTTGCTCGAGTTCTGTCAGCGGCAGTACACGCAGCAAAATAGCGTCCCGAAGACTGTTGGTCTCAGAATCATGCAGCGAGATCCTATTGCAGAAAGCGATGGATTGTTCACCATTGAGCGGGTTCGTATAGGCACGTGAGATGTTGACCGCTTCCCCTATGTCACGGATCCAGCTGACATCACTG
>JAFOIR010000318.1 GCA_017420625.1 Bacillota bacterium | reverse complement strand
TGTTCAATTCTAAAAATGTATACCGTTTCAAGTGGAGTGTTTACACTGATGATTCGGAATAGCTACATCGTTCGGCCAGTATTTGCACTCTCAGCACATTTCAGATCTATTCCATATTATGATGTTAGGGTCAAAAGGTCATTCTGAGAGATCAACAAAGTAATCAGTCTGACCTCCGACATAAGTCGGCAAGAGCCGATCACGCACCTTGAAAATTTCACACAAACATAAGGAAAATCAACGCTTTCCGGGCAATCTGTGGTATAATTAGGTATCGCATTCAAGAGGTGGGGTCTGAAGATGTCCTTCCGGAAGAACGATGCCCAGCAGATATCATTTTCCGACAGTCTTTACGGACTGACAGAGCGGGAGAAGAAAGCACTGGAGAAGTCATGGGCGAAAGTGTTTGCCGATGAGGTTTTTCCAACGATAGATGAAGAACGTTTTAGGGTTTTGTATTCCGAAAAGGATTCACGGCCCAACACGCCGGTCAACATCATTGTCGGTGCATTGATTCTGAAGGAATTGTTCGGCCTGTCCGATGATGAAGTGGTAGAAACACTGATGTTTGATCACCGTTTCCAGTATGCGCTTCATACCACCAGCTTTGAGGAACAGCCCTTAAGCGATAAGAGCCTCTCCCGCTTCCGCATCCGTTGCTATGATTACGAGAGCACCTACGGTGTGGATCTGTATCATGGCTGCGTCAAGGATCTGGCGGCGAAAACTGCCAAGATGATGAAGATTGACGGCCGGATCCGCCGGATGGACTCCATGATGCTGGAAGCCAATATCCGAAAGCTGAGCCGAATGGAGCTGATCTACACCTGTATCGCCAAGCTCGTTCGATGGCTGGATAAAAATGATCACAAAGAAGTGATCAAGGGGATGGAGCATTACTGCGATCCCAACGACTTCAACCAGGTCATCTACCATTCAGCCGGAGCGGAAGTAGACACGAGAATGGATACGCTTCTTGGTGATGCAGATACATTGCTGCAATCCTGTCAGGGAAAATTTGAAGATGTTACGGAATACCAACTGTTCGTCCGGTGCCTGTCTGATCAAACAATCGTTGAAAATGGGAAACGCCGATTAAAGCGCAAGAAGGATGGCGGCATGCATTCTGATATGCTTCAGAATCCGTCAGATCCGGAGGCAACATTCCGGAAGAAAGCCGGAAAGGAGCATCGCGGATATGTCGCCAATTTCGAAGAATCTGTTGGCGGCAACGGCTCTGTTGTGACAGATTACGCAGTGGAGCAGAACAATACCAGCGACAGTGCACTGCTGAAGAACCATCTGGATCAGATGGAAAAGCAGGAAGACAGAGTGACCATGATCGCCGACGGTTCCTACGGCGGAACAGAGAACAAGGAACTGGCGGATGAAAAGAATGTTGACCTGATTACCACCGATCTTACCGGAAAAGACGTTGATCCAATTTTCGCTGATTTTGAGTTCAATGAGGACGGAACCAGAGTAATCACCTGCCCGGCGGGAAATCAGCCCAAAGGATGCACCTACATCAAGCAAAGCGGCATGTGCCGGGTAAGCTTCTTCCTCGATCAGTGCCAGAACTGTCCGCATCGGAATGAGTGCCAGGCAAAGCTTCACAAAAGGACAGCCATTGTGATGGTTTCCCAGAAGAAGCAGAATCGGGCACAGTTCCAGAAAGAGATGAAGAGCGAGAAATACAAGCTCTATGGCAAGATCCGGAACGGAGTGGAAACAGTTCCCTCGATCCTCAGAAACGTCTACCACGCGGATCGGGTTCGCGCCAGAGGAATAACAAGGACACGGTTCTTCACCGGATGCAAGGTGGCGGCATTGAACTTTCGGAAGCTCTTCACATACAGGAAGGGCTTGGGTCGCTATGCTGAAAATCCACTTCTGATTCCCCAAGGAGCATGATACCAAGGGGGAATCATGCTGAATCTGGGGAATGATACCCATACTTGCAGACCGCTTTGATCCCGAACATGCTTTTCTTGGAAAAAACGCTTATGTTTGTGTGAAGTTTTCAGTGCGCCCAGTCAAAGGGTAACGTAATCAGCCGGAGGAAACCCGGCCCGGAAAGACCCAACCAGTCACCGGCAGCGATCTTGTGCACACATGGGAGACCATGTGGGTAAAGCGTAGAAAGTGAGGCAGTAGGGATAGTATAGAGCGGCGAAACAAACATAAACCCGCAGGCCGACATGGTTGAAAACATGGAAGGCAACACAGTAGCAGGCGCAATGGGTGAGTCAGCTGCAGCTGCGGCGACGTCTGAGGCCTATTCATGCTGTACAAAGTTACGTTATCAACTGGGGAGAGCCTACAACGTCCACGGAAACGTGTGAACCGTGGTATGTGGACGCAACGAAAGGAGAGACTCAAACGCGTTGTAGGCAGTCGGATGGCCCCATAGTACCGATGAAAGTGTGAAGTTCCCGTAAGACGGATATAAGCACCGGAGGGAAGGGGAGAAGGAATCGTACCTTTTGCGGTTCCCGCCATGCAAAGCCATATCAGCCAAGGAAACATAGACCATACAC
>JAFOIR010000317.1 GCA_017420625.1 Bacillota bacterium | reverse complement strand
CATGAGTGATGACTCCTACATTATGTATGAACATGTTGACAGCTACTCTGCTCCTTTTTATCTAAACCTATATTGGTATGAACCAAGATATCAGGATACCAAAACAGATTTCGCAAAGATCTGTCAGACTTATGATAACGGCGATGTGCATATGTAAGAAAAAACACAGATATTAATCTTTGTTAATTTAGGTTCATAAAAGTGTAGATTTAAGAATGCAATTCAGATCGGCAGCGCTTCTTTTGATAGGCCTGAGATGAAAGCCTTTATAATGAAATGAGAACCGAATAAAAAAGCAGATCATATTTTAGCCAGGGCCCATCCAGAAAGGAAAGAACATGCCGAAATTTATTGAAGAATACTTGTCTGTCAACGGGATCGAAGAATGTACCTTACAGTTTCCTGTAAATGAAAAGCCATTGCTCATCTATGTCCACGGCGGACCGGGTCAGTCCATGATGCCGTTTGCCGGATGGCTGAATAATAAGATCGACTTTGCAACTGTGGTCTATTACGATCAGAGAGGAACAGGCAGAACACAGCTGAGATCAAAATCCACAGCGGAAACGATCACGTTTGAACAGCTTCTCGATGATCTGAAAGAGACTATCCGGATCCTGAAAGAGAAATATCATAAGTCAAAAGTGATCCTTCTCGGCCATTCCTGGGGCAGTATACTGGCTACACAGTATGCCCTCCGATATCCAGAAGAAGTTGCCTGCTATATCGGCGTAGGTCAGGTCATCGATCACAGAAGAAGTGAGAAGGTCGGCTATGATCATCTGATTGAGTCATACGCTTCGCAGTTTGATGAAAAAGACAGAGAAATGCTAAAGAAGCTTGGGGATTATCCGTCTGATTGTACTTATGACAATGCTTATGAAATGATCACGACGATGCGAGATCTGCAGATCAAGTACAAGCTTGCCGCATCTGCTGCAGATTATCTGAAGATCGCATTCCATTCTTCAACATTCCGTTTAAAGGATCTGAAGGCGATGCGGCAGATCATGCAGAACATTCACCTGCTGGAGTATATGCTGGATTATTCGGTTGAAGAGGAAAAGGATTATGAGGTGCCGGTCTTCTATCTTCTGGGAAAGGATGACTGGCAGGTTGCCAGGGTTGTGGCGGAAGAGTATTTCGATACGATCAATGCTCCGAAAAAGGAGATCTTCCTGATCGACCATGCCGGTCATATTCCGAATGTGGATCAGCCCGATCAGTTCAACAAAGTTCTTGAAAAGATTGTATCTGAATATCAATAGTTCACTGTCTGCTTAAAACAGTATTACCAGACTATTTTAAGAAAAGACCACTTGGCAGTCGCTGATTTGCTATATAGAGAGGTGTCATCATGGATGTAAAAAAGACAAATATAAAACGGTTTATAACATCAAGCGATATGATGATGATAATTTATTTTGGTGAAAAGCGATGAATTTGAATAATCTGACCAACAGACAACAGATGATCCTGTTGATACTGATTTCCGCCGACAGACCTCAGACGTCGCTTTCGATTGCGAACCGCCTATCTGTAAGCAGCAGAACCGTAAAAAGCGAGATGATTCAGATCGAAGATGTACTGAAGCAGAACGGGGCAAGGCTGATAGCCAAGAGAAACAGCGGTTACTCTATCGAGGTCGCCAGCGAAGAAAGATTTGCCGACCTGAGAGAACAGCTGCGGTCTAAAAGCGCACACATCAATCTGATGAACTCAAAAGAAGGGGAGCTGTTTCTTTATCTGACCAGAAAACTGGTTGCCGGAAGCCAGTGGATCACTGAGACCAGACTTTGCAACGAATTCTATATCTCTCCGTTCCAGCTGAATTCGTTAATGAAAAAGATATCCTTGTTTTTTGAAAGCTTCCGTCTGAATCTTTTAAGCAGCACAAAGGGAGTGAAGATCTCAGGAAGTGAGCAGATGATAAGAGTCGCCATGACAGAACTGACAGAACTGCGTTCGGCAGACAGCGGAAACGCCGCTCAGGACGAACAGTTTGAAATGTGGACGGGCTGTTCCTTTCAGGAAAGACAGGACATCAGGCACTGTTTTCTCAGGATTCTGAGAAGAAGCGGATATGCGGTAAGAGACAGCGCATCGCACAGGATCGCAATGTATCTGATTATCGCAAGGAACCGATATCAGGCAGGGCACAGAATTGAGCACCTATGCAACAACGACGGACAGCTGGAGGATACCGGCGTTTACAGGCTTGCAGAAGAGATCGTATCCGAATTAAGGAAACGGTTTTCAGGATTTGATCTGGACCAGACAGAGATTCTTTTTATTGAGGCGCTGATCCTGTCAAACCTGGACGTGACGCTTGACGAGAATTATCAGAAAGCTGCGCCATATCTGAATGAAGAAATCACAAGAGCAGCAGACGAAGCAAGAAAAGCATTGTATGAATATGCGAGGATCACAATTGAACCCGAAAGCAGGGCAGATCGCACGCTGAAGCAGATGCTGCTACCGATCGCTGCAGGGAAGAGATATGAACTGGACGGATACGAACATTATGACTTTTCATCCGACAGGACCTATCAGAAAGATCCGCTGTGCATGCACGTCTCCTGGATCGTGTGCCGCGCTGTGGCGAAGACCCTTGACTGCCGCTTTTCGCCGTTTGACAATACGGCGCTTGCCTGCTGGTTTATGGGTGTCCTGACGGAAGAAAGGTATCCGATCAAAAAGCTTCGCATACTTACGACGCACTCTGTCGCCGGCGCTTTTGCAAAAACGCAGACAGAAGCGCTGAAAGAACTGTACTCATCGTTTATAGAAACGATCAGTCCCGTAGAACTGTATGAGATCAGAGATCTTCCGGAAAACTATTATGATGTCGTCCTGGCGGAAAACGTTGAACCAGGAAAATACGGAAAAGGCCTTTTCGGATACAACTACGACTATCCTGCCTGCAGAATAAAGATGGTCGATAACGGAACGGATTTCAGAACCATTTATAACGAAGTCCTTTCTCTCGCGTATCAGACGGATACGCTGATACCGGAACTTTCATCGGTTCACATCTATCATGAATACGAGTATTTTTCAGAAAAACAGACATATCAGTTGTTTGCGGAAAGATACGGCTCGAAGCCCGACAAAAAGAAGCGGCTGTATCGCTTTATGTCGGAACAGAAAAACGAAAACCTCCTCATCAGCAACGAAACGGCGTTTGTTTTTGGCTGCAGCGAATGCTGCAAAGACGGCTATCTGGATCTGTATTATCTGACAAAACCAGGCAAGTGGTACGGTTCTTCAATCAGAAGGATCCTGTTTGTTTCCTGGCCGGATGACGCATCTATAATCAGATTAAAGACGGAGGCGGCTGTATTGAACCGCTTTGCGTCAGACCCGAATATGGCAGAAGATTTCTCTGCAGATCCGGAACAGGCGATGAAAAAAGCGCTTAGAGAATCTGTTTCCGTGACATGATTTCACTTATAAAATAACAGAAACCGCATATTTCACTAATTAAATGAAGAAAAGCGCAGAGCAAGCGCTTTCTTTTTTTATATGATTCAGTTAGGAGGAAATCGGAAGAAATGATAAAAGTTTTCTTCTCATCACACGGCCCGCTGGCTGACGGCATGATGGGCTCGCTTCAGATAATCTTTGGAACCTGTCCGAATCTTAAGGCGTTTTCGGCATACATGGATGAAAGAGACCTGCTGCAGGAAATCGATCGCTTCTATGAGGAAGAAGTCAATCCGGATGACGAGGTCCTGCTTTGCAGCGACGTTTACGGCGGCAGCGTCAATCAGGTCATGTTCCGCTGTCTTGGACGAAAAAACACCAGACTTGTAACAGGCGTCAACCTGGCGTTCTTTTTACAGCTGGCCTGTGCGGAAACGCTGAAAGACGGGGCCCTTGAAAGAATGATCGAAGAAAGCAGAAAGTACCTGTGCGAGGTAAAAGACGAGGTACCTGAAGAAAACGGATCAGACGATTTCTTTTCGGAGTGAGGTGTACGGAAATGATTAAAATGATCAGACTCGATGAAAGGCTCATCCACGGACAGGTCGCAACCAAATGGAGCAGACTCCTGGATGTGGATCGTATCCTTGTGGCGGATGACGAAGCGGCAGAAAACGAGATCGTTAAGAAATCGCTGATGATGGCGGCGCCGTCGGACTGCAAGACAACGGTCGTATCGGTTGACAGCGCAATCAGACTGTGCAACGATCCGCGCGCACAGCAGCTGAAGATCCTGCTGATCGTCAGTACACCGGAAAATCTGCTGAAGGTCACAAAGGAAGTCAAGGGAATTGAAAAGGTCAATATCGGCAACTACGGAAGGATCGCTTCAAAAATCAACGGACAGATTCGAGACACGTATACAAAGAATCTGTATCTGTACAGCGAAGAAGCGGAAATTCTGAAACAGGTGATCATGACCGGAACGGACTGCGTCGTCCAGACAATACCGGACGAGACTTCCAGGGATCTGAGCGCAGTATTACAGGAAAAAGAAAGGGGATAATATGACATTATCATCGGCACTTGTGTGTGCTTTCGTTTATTGGCTAATGCGTTATCTGGACAATACGACCGGATGGGATGCTATGGCACGTCCAATCGTTGTTGCGCCGGTAGTGGGCCTTGTTTTGGGTGATTTCAAAACAGGCATTATCATGGGAGCTTCTCTGGAAGCGATCTTTATGGGAATCAGCGCAATCGGCGGAGCGATCCCTGCTGACGCTCTTTCCGGAACAGTCATAGCTGTTGCGTATGCAATCGGCGCCGGTTCCGAAGGTGCGATGGAAACCGGTCTTGCCCTGGCAATGTCCATCGGTACACTGATGTCTTCAATCAGCAGCATGTTCACGCCTTTGTGGGCAGGTCTTGCGCCGTGGTGGGAAAAAGAAGCGGCTGAATGCAATCCTGTTAAGTTCTCGGCTCTGAACTGGATCATGGAAGGTGTCAGAGGACTGCCGCAGACGGTTGTCATTTTCCTGGGTGTTGCATACGGCGTATCCGGACTTCAGACTTTCCTGAATGTCTGTCCGGGTTGGGTCATGACAGGTTTGCGCGCAGCCGGATCGATGATGACGGCCGTAGGATTCGGAATCCTTCTGTCCATGATCTGGTCAAAAGAAATCGCCGTATTCTATTTCGTAGGCTTTATTCTTTCAAAGAGTCTGGGCTTAAGCAGCCTCGGCATCGCGGTAATCGGAGCCTGTGTTGCCATTACGATCTTCTTTGTTGAAAAACACGCCCTTGAATACGGGCAAAGGCAGAAAGAAGGTGCTTCTGAGGCAGATGTGAAAGAAAACAACGACGAGGAGGAATTCTTCTGATGAAAAAAATCAATGAACTTCAAGCCGAAGAAAAGTCGGTTCTGACAAAAATGTTCTGGAACAGCCACAAGGTATTCCACAACTTCAATATGACAAAAATGGAAGCGAACGGCTTCACGATGACAATGTCTCCTGCCATCGAGAGTATCTACAAAGATGATCCCGAAGCAAAGAAAGAGGCATATGTACGTCACCAGGCATTCTTTAATACGCATGCCGTCGCCATGAACTATATTGCAGGAATGGCATATGCGCTGGAAAAGGATTACTACGCAGGCAAAATTCCTGAGTCGACGATCAACGCCGTCAAGGCATCTCTGATGGGTCCGACAGCAGGCATGTTTGACTCCCTGTTCTTCAACTGTCTCAGAGTCATCGCTGCCGGCGTCGGTATCGGCCTTTGCGCATCGGGTAACATTATCGGCTCTATCCTGTTTATTCTGATCTATGGTGTCACGCAGTCTGTCTGCAAGTACTATCTGACCGTTCTAGGCTATACGTCAGGTACTGAATTCATCGACAAAGTCTATAACAGCGGACTGATGTCAATCGCAACAAGATGCGTTTCCATTCTGGGTCTTCTGATGGTCGGTGCCATGACGGCAACAACCGTCTCCTTCCCGTTAAACTGGACGATCAACGTCGGCGATACGTCTGTTGTGTTCCTGGATCTGCTTGATGCGGTATATCCGGGCATCATGAGCGTCGTTCTGGTTCTGCTGATGATGTATCTGATTAAGAAGGGGAAACGTCCTTCGTTCCTGGTGTTCTGCATCCTTCTCTTAGGTTTGATAGGAGCTTTCCTGGGAATCTTCTAAAGACAACAAACCAATCAGAAAAGAAAAGAGGCAGGAAATGAAAAGGCAGATAATCATTGCTGCCGATGACTTTGGATTCAGTGAAGCATTTAACATCGGAGCCGTTAAGGCGTGCAGAAAAGGTGTTGCGACCGTATTGAACCTGCTGTGCAATATGCCGGCGACGGAAAACGCGATCGAAATATGGAAAAAAGAGTGTCCGCACATTCAGCTGACAGCACATATCAACTTCGTGCAGGGAAGACCCGTCAGTGCGCCGGAAGACATCAAGTCACTGGTGGATGAAAACGGGAACTTCTACCGCAGCCGCTGCTGGAAAAGCGACCTGAATGATTCCGACAAGTGCAAAGGAAACATTTATCCTGATGAGGAAGATCTGTATCGGGAATGCATGGCACAGCTGAACAGATTTGAATCGCTGACGGGGGTCCGACCGGCACATTTCGATGCGCACAGCGTCATGACAAAAGCGATGGCCCGCGCATTTGAAAGAGTGGGAAAACAGACCGGGATACACAACCCCGTCTCACAAGAGAAACAGCCCGATCGATTTGTGATGGTATATGAGCTTCCCATGCGCGACAGGGACGGCAGCAGCATACTGTCACGGGGGGCGCGTCCGGAAGACTGGCTGAACGACAGCGCGGGTCTGTTGGAGTGCCCGCACCCGATCAATGTTCTGCATTTTCATCCGGGATATGTCGATAAGTATATTCTGGAACATTCATCACTGACGACTCAGAGATGTTATGACCTGGAAACGCTATGCGATCCTTCCGTAAAGGAATGGATACAGAAAAACCAGATCATCCTTACTGATTTCGATCACGTGCTGGCAGACCGTCAATCCTGACAGCACAGTTCAGAGTCAAAGCGACAGTTTATAAAACAGAACAAAAGACCATCAGCGCCGATGGTCTTTTATATGTATTGAAATACAAGAAGTTTTTAGATTAGATGGTTTCTGTTTGTAACATTCATAATGGTTCTTTTCTTACTATCAGCATAATGCGATATCGATGATAATGTCATTTGTGGTTGAAACCCATTATTCTTTCCACTGATACTGTTGTATCGAATTAACTTACGACTTGTAATTAAGTCGACGGCTAGTCGACGGTTAGTCGACAGTCATGCGAGGAGGAACGTATGTCGATACCTATTACCATAACAAACTTCGTATAGATAGACAGACTCACCTAATCCGAACTATTTAGTTGGCAAAGTAAATGGCATAGTATGATTGGCTGAATAAGAATGATGATTATGATATCGATATCGTATTTGCGATCATCGATGATAAGATCCTGAAGGTGGGTATGGACACCGCAAAGGATCTTGGTATCGTTCTTAAAGAAGATAATAATGAGCTTTGATATCTATATCGACGAAATGAAAAGACTTGGGTGGAAAGAAGAAGATCTTAAGAAAGATTACGAACTGCATGAGAACGAAATAAAAAGCGGACAGGAGTTTCCGTGGTTTCCCACGCCGCGACCTCCTATACAGAAGCAGGAATCAAAATGCGATTGAACGAGAAGGAGATGCATAATCTCCTTTTTCGATGCAGAATGCAAAGTTGCTATAATTTAAGAAGAATATGAAAACGATCAGAGTCGTAGCAGCAATTATCGAGCAGAATGGAAAGATCATGATCGCCAGAAGATCCTATGGAGATCTTGCTGGATTCTGGGAATTCCCCGGTGGGAAATACGAAGAAGGCGAGACCGGAGAACAGGCGATCAAACGGGAGATCTCAGAAGAATTTGATGTTGAGATCGATGTGAAAAAGTATCTTTGTACGGTAGAACATCAATATGATTTTCATTTGGTGATGGATTGTTTCATTTGTACGTTAAAGTCAGAAGAGATGATCTTACATGACCACTCCGCAATACGCTGGATCGATCCGACAGAAGAAAACATCGACTGGTGTCCGGCGGACCGAAAAGTTATTAGAAACTATATCGCTCTTGATAAGGGATGAATCCTTGTGTTTGAAAGGGGTCAAATGAAAAAACATAAGCATATTATTGTTTTTATCTGTATGATGCTGTGCCTGTTATCAATAACAGGATTTACAGACAAAGCAGAAAAAGAAGAAACAGAAACAAGTGAGGAAGAGATCGTGGAAGAAAGCTTAGTAAAAACCGTAGAATTCGATGGAAAACAGGTGGATTATATCCGATTTGGAAATAAGGATGGAAATACGTTAGTTATCCTTCCGGGCCTTTCCTTGAAGAGTGTCATGGGTGCTGCGGAAGCGATCGTCGGCGCATACAGCTTGCTGGCTGAGGATCATGAGATCTATCTGTTCGATCATATCAGAGAAGAACCGGAAGGCTATGGCATCGACGATATGGCAGAAGATACTTTGAAGGCTTTTGATCTTTTGGGTCTTGAACATGTCGATCTGATGGGTGTATCGATGGGCGGTATGGTTGCACAGACCATTGCTTTGAAAAGAAACGATGTCGTAGATTCTTTGATCTTGTGCTCCACGACTTCCAATGTGAAGGGTCTTGATCATGCGGTCTTTGAGAATTGGAAGAAGCTTGCGGAAGAAAGAGATGTGAATGGGCTGAT
>JAFOIR010000316.1 GCA_017420625.1 Bacillota bacterium | reverse complement strand
TCTTCATTGTTTGGCTCGCCGGAACTCCAATGCGTATAGGTGAAAGGATCTCCTGTAATCCATTCAAAAGTGCCGTATTCGTTCTGCCTCGCGCCAAGGAGGTAGCAGTTTTTCGTCGCGGAACCGTACAGCAGGCTGGTGATCAGTTTATTCTCTTCTTCGCTTGTCACAACAGCGAGATGACCGCCGGCCTGTTCACAGCGGCTTTCTGCTTCATCGAAAGACAAACCATCGTCCACAAGACGGTAGCGGGATCCGGCAGAATCTTCCTCTGCCGGATAATAAAGCGTCAGGACAGGTCTCTCCGGTTCCGTCAGGAAATTCACCGGATAGATCTTAAACTCATTGATGATAAAGACAAGGATCAGCAGCACGGCCATGAACAGTACGATCGCATTCTTGGCATGTGAAGCATTCATCCATGTCTGGTAATCCACTGCCTTATCATACTCCTTGAGACCGCGGACCTGGCTCTTGACCTTTGTATTGGCGATCCTGTAGAAGCTCCCGCTTATGATGAACCACAGTATGATCAGGCCGATCGCGATCCATATTTTAGGATTCAATACATACAGATCCATCAGGTCATAATTGCTGAGGTCCGGACTCAAGAGCTGCGGATTACGCGCGGCAAGCAGCAGTACGACAAAAGCAGCTCCCCAGAAATTATTGACGGCCGTCTGCAGACGCAGCTGTCCGGCTTCGTTCGTATGAGCGGCTTTAGAAGCGCTTTTGCGGCGCAGGATCGTATTCAGTACAAAGTACAGCAGAATGATCACGAATACCAGCAGCAGATAGCGCGGCATGAAATTCAGCATTGTCCCGACAGCAAAAAGCGCCAGGACACCGATGATCCAGAAGACAGGCTCATAATCCAGCCAGAGTCTGTTGGCCATACTCGGCTTTGTGCCTTCCCGGCAGGCTTTATGGATCTGAAACTCGAGGCTCGCCTCAATTACGATGCTGACGATCGGAATGCCGAACATAAATACATACAGATTCGCACTCTTGACCAGCCACTGGCACATCAGGACATAACTGGCAAATGCAAGCAGACTGTAGCCGATCATACGGCCGGCGAGCGCTTTGGTCTCGGTCAGGCCGCGCCTGTATGTGTTCCTGTCCAGGAAGACCAGTACACCGGCTATGACCGCAGGCCAGGCGATCTTAACGGAAGGCAGCGCCGCAGCGAATCCCCAGCCGAAGATCTCTCCGGACTGCGGATCATTCATCAGGACAGTATATGCGCCTACTATGGCATACGCGACAACGGTCCGGAACAGAGCACGGTAACTCCGTGTTTCTTTATATGTCTGAAAGCCAAAGACCAACTGTTTCCAGCGCAGCTCTCTCTCGAACGTGGTAAGCTCTTCGGCCTTGATCGCCCTGGAGTTGATCCTCCTGATCAGATAGCCATGCAGCTCTCGTAACAGCCACAGGACCGGGATCATAAAAAGATAAAACGGCGTCTGTGACAGCAGATTCGTGTTCAGAAGTGTTTTCAGATCAAGCGGCATAAAGCCTATCCGTAAGCTGATCTCTTCTGTCATAAGGAAAAAGAAGCTTCCAAAGAAGATACAAAAGGCCAGAATACCGATAAGTGAATCTCTGAAATTCGGTAAAAAGCGGCGCAAAACGAAAGTGACGCCGATCCCGATGACCGAGATCATCAGGATCCTCTTGGGGAAATCATAATTTCTCCAGGCCATATACACCAGATGTTCGCGGACCCACTCCAGATCCGGCTCCACCAGGAAGATCCAGTGGACCAGGAACAGCATCAGCGCGAAAACGGGTACATTGGTCCAGAAAGGGCGTTTGAGACGCTGTTTCCTATCAGTTCTCGTCAGCAGGAAAATCAGCCCGATGACCCATGCCGCGCCGGCTGCAATGATCGGGATCAGATTATCTGATGTGTTGTAGAGGCCCCAGGCTTTCCAGCCTGCGTACAGCAGGATGAGCGCCAACGCTATCCAGTTGACTGCCTGGGATGAAAGCCCTCCTCTATTCTCACGGGATTGTTTTGATTTCATCTGAGCCACCTCTTAGAAAATGGCCAGGATCATCAGGACCCAGCTGACAGCGAACCCGAGATAGATCCAGGAATAGCTGACATACTGGAAGCGGAAACGGATCAGGACCGCCATAACGATGCAGACGGCGGATACCAGCGCTGCGATCAGACCAAAGGCCGTCGATACACTGAAGCAATAGATCGAGAGTACCAGGAGTACAACTGCCAGTATCAATGTCGGAATAAAACGTCTCTGATTCGTATCCCAATAGGCAAAAACTCTGGCGGCATTGTCCCTCCAGCGGATGCCGTCCGGTTTGGACAGTGAGCCCGGATGCCGCAGATAGACAGCGGCTTTGCGCATATTCTGGCGCTTCCCGCTGATCTCGTAATCCGCGAGTGCACCATAAGCAGGGCCGTAGCCGAGTTCCGCCGCCCGCTCAAAATAGATCCTCGCCTTATCTTTATCCGCATCAGCTCCGTTCTCATACAGATGCATTCCCATCAGATAACAGGCTTTGGCATCGCCGTTAGCCGCCAGGATCGTAAGGGCGTCCACGTCGTTCGTGTCAAGACTTGAGACGGATACTTCCGCATCCTCGTCCTCACTCACCATGGAAGCGTATTCCTCCGGCACAGGCTGCAGCGTCGCGGCAAATTCCGGATCCGGCACGCCCATCGTCAAGGGCTTGATCAACGCTTTACGGCCGCCGGTGCTTGTATGGAACGAAAATGCCGTCTCAGGGATCTCATCCGGGAAGCTGACACCAGCCGCATGGAACAGATCCGACAGGATCCGACGGACTGCTGATGTATTCAGATTCGTTTCCTGCACGGCAGTATTGACCAGAGACTCTGCTTCCGCGTTGGTCAGATTGACCGAACCGTTTGCCGCGTCCCTGACCGTCGTCAGGACAGAGGGACAGGCTTCCAGCAGAAGACCTACTGTCCGCACATCCACGTCATTGATCCCCTCCTGACGCAGTCCTTCGCAGAATGTGTCGGCATTCCGCAGGACGTCCGCGCCGCCTTTACTGATCACGGTATCAAAGGTGCCTTTCAGATTCGTAAAACTCATCTTCTCTTCCCTCTCAGACTAACAGTGACTGGTACATTGCAAAGTCAATGTCCTGCCTGCTGCTTTCATTATCATTGATTCGGCCGTCGGCATTGATCGCCTGCAGCCAGTTCTCTACCTGCAGATAACTCTCCTGTCCGGTGAATTCATGCGGATAACAGATATCCATGAACAGGCTGTTGAACAGAGTCTTGAGCTCGGGCGCCGTCCTGTCCCATTGCTCCAGAACGATGGCGTTGAACTCCTGATCCGGATCGTTCTGCAGGACATTCGGATTCGTCTCGATATGCTCTTCATCAAAGATGTACATCGGATGTGTCTGGTAATAATCGTGATATACAGCCGGATTCAGGCTGCCGCTGTACCAGTAGTAATTGCCGACAAAAGGATGGGTGTAAAACAGCAGATAGAAGGACAGCGAAGCCGCTGAGAAGATATCATAGACGATCGCGGGCACCTGGATACTGCGCTCTCTGAACCCGTCGATCGCGGCTCTCGGTGCCGCCAGAAATCCGTCCTGATATCGGTCCTCATATTCCCAGCTCGGGAGAGCTCCTCCCGTCTTCCGGACGATCCTAAGACTGTCGCCGGTGAAGATCCAGATCCGCATATCCCGTTGGTCCACAAAGACCTGCTCTCTGCCGAATCCTCCCATGGTGATGCCTTTGCTCTGCATCAGACCGATCCGTTCAAACAGACTGTATGAAAGGAACCAGCGGGGCGCCTGTGTCGTATGCAGATAGTTCCGGATCGGTACGAAGCGCGACATATCGATCGGATGCATGACATAGCCTGCAAGCCCGTCATCGCTGCTCCGGTCCCAGATCATATCATACGGCAGGAAAAATCCGTCCGCTCCGCGCAGTTTTGCCAGGATGATCCGTCCCAGGACATCCTCCATGCGGTCGATATTCTTACCGTCATGATCCAGCATCATCCACTGCGATTCTCTGGAGCCCAAGGCTCGCACCTTGATAAACTGATGGTCGCTGTCAACGTGGACTCTTTCCTCCAGGTTTCCGTCCCTGATCTCTTCGAGATAGCGCGGTTCACTATCCACGACTTCATAGTAATTGGTCCCGGTCAGGCAGCTGGATAACCACTCACCGTTCTGCCACCAGTTCTCATTATAGCTCTCTCCCAATTGCCCATCTCCTCCCTGTCTGACTGTCATCTGCCTGAGTCAGCCTTTCTGTACTCGTATCATACAGTAATTTTACTTGTGCTTACCAAAAAGCCCCGCGACACCGTCCTGCATGGATTCTTTGCTCAGCCCGAAAAGACCGCGCGAGCTGCCTGCGGAATGATTCTTTTTAAGCTCTTCCAGAAGAAGCGCCACCGGTTCGGATACCCTGGCCGCGTTGCGCAGTTCTTTCAGCAGATCTTTGGCGTTCTCACTGTTCAGAATCTGCGATGACTCCGCCGCGATCCGCGGCTCAGCCTGATCGGTACTGGCTTTTATTGTATTGACGGCTTCCGCGAACTTAGATGTCTGGAACTGTTTTGTACCGTCCTCGTTATAAACGGTATTACCCATTACGAGCAGATCCCAGGCCATCAGGCCTCCCGTGATCAGATAGACCTCTGTGGCCATATAATTCATTACAGAGGCGATATCCTGCTTCTCCGGAGTATTGAAAGAAGAATTCTCCGCCTCCATTACCTGAATGAAGTATCTGCAGTTTATTGCTTCGGTATCACGGCTCAGTCCGGCCTTAAGGGATTCCCACAGCTGGCGGATCCCGAGCTTCTTTTCGATGGTCTCAAGAATCGCCTGTTTTGCAAACCGGTCTTTATATGACATCTGGTTCAGAACATCGCGCCGCTGTCCGTTCCTGATCCATTCATCAATATCCCGGATCACTTCCGAATAACGCAGCGTCTGCCAGAAGAGCCGAACCGTTTCTTCCATAATACTGATAATGCTTTCTTGCGAACAGTGTTCGTTCAGTATCCTGGCTTTTTCCTGAATACTGCGCACCCAGTCATACCGCCAGGCAAAGCCTTCGATTTTAAGAACGTCTTCCTTCATCTGTTCATCCCAGTAATAGACGAAGTTCCTCTCGAATCCGCTGCGTGCGTCCCTCACAGGATTATAGACAGAAGCATCCACCAGTTCATTCAGGGTCATGCCTTTTCTGAGATAACGCGACACGGTAAAAGTATCCCACATCTCTTTGTCAACAGGATTGCGGTGTATCCGGTCCTCTATCTGATTGAAAAGAACCGGGACATTTTTCTCCATCCACTGCAGATAATCGGTTTGTTCCCACAGGTTGGACATCGTGTGGAGCTTCTTGGCATAGATATAATCTGTAATCGTGTCCTGCAGCTGCCCCTCCTCCGGATTCCATTTATCCAGACGTACCCAGAGTCTGACCAGATTACTGACCGTATCATCAGCTAAAACCGCGCCTGACGCAGAAAATACGGGATCCAGCATACCTGTCACAAGATTGTTCAGCAGGAAGCAGTCCAGTTCCCTGTTCTGCGGATTGACGGACAGGAGATCTCTTGTAATCCTATCGGCAAGATTTATCTTTTCAGGGACAGGAAGCTGTGTAAGATAATCGCCGCAGAGTTTCTTGATCTGAACGGACGTGAGTTTCTTTTCCTCGCACCAGGCCAGAATCTCTTCACCCTGATCCATCGGAAGCGCGCTTCCTGATGCGGCATATTCTGCCAGCCGGTCAGCTGCTTCGGATGTGATCAGCGGGTCAGCCGCTTTATCCATCAGGTATCTTGTGACCTTGAACTGCTCTTTAGCCGGAAGCCGGAGAACTGCCGCTTTCACTGCCGTTATCATAGCGGTTTTGCTTGCCGCGACACTTGTCTCGTACAGTTTGCCGAGGAGCTCCGTTAAGGCCGGATCCTCCGACCCGTCCCCGCAATACTGCAGCAGATCCATCGTGACTTCTTCTCTGGCTTCTTCCTTGATCTCGGCAATACCGGCCGAGTTCGTCAGGATCTGCAGAAGGGACTGTGCCTCCTGACTTGTCAGCGGATACCCGGTGGCGATATACCAGGACATAACATACAGATAAAAGTCCGGACGCGCTTCCGGTCCCAGCAGATTATCCAGCCAGTTCTGCATAGCGTCCAGCATCCGGTCCCGCTCTTCATCCGAAGCTCCCGCGATCGCGTCAAAAACACGCCGGGTCATCGGATCGACATTTCCGATATCAGCCGTTCCGTCAGCATATGCCGGGAAACTCAGCATACTGGCACTGCCGATCCGTGCTCCGCCGTTATTCAGGCAAACTTTCTGCCGGGTATCGAGCGCGCTCGACCAGGTCAGCTGTCCGCGCAGGCTGGGAATAATGCCTTTCGCAACGCAGAAAACCATATCCCGCACGATATCCATGGAGAGATACGGGTCCGCGTTCGCACGGATGCAGAGTGATCCGCCGCCTGTCAGAGCACGTACCGCGCCAGCTAAGAGCGTAGCGTAGCGATCTTTGTCCAGCTGATAATCGTTCCGGACGTCCTCCAGATAGAGAAGCGGATCCATATTTTCATTGATCTCGACCGGATTCAGATGCTCCAGTCCGGCAATTTCCATGACCTGGAAAACATCATCCGGTATGGTCAGAATGATCGACGGATTCTTTTCCATCAGCCAGTTGTAATCTTCAAGAGGAATAAAGAAAGTATTGCTGAAAATGGCAGGACGTCCGCCGACGTCCGAACGCATTGTGCTCACGGTCAGCATGGCATCATGTTCCTGAATCGCCAATGTCATGACCGAGTCTCCGCCGCGTTCAAAAAGTGTATTCATCGTATCGGAAAAAACAGCCATATGCCGGGTATTATCCTCGGTAATGTTGTTCGTATGCGCTGTGATCCGGTATCCGCCCGATGCACGGAAACGGCAGGCCTGTTCAAATTTCATCGTCCATAGCCTCCATTGTAGCCGCCCCGGTTATTGTTTGGATTGTCAGGATTCTGATCCGGGTTATCAGAATGATTATATCCGTAGCCGCCCTGACCGCCGCCATAGCCACCCTGGCCGCCACCGTAGCCACCCTGGTTGCCGCCATAGCCGCCCTGGCCGCCACCGTAGCCGCCCTGACCACCGCCGTAGCCGCCCTGACCGCCGCCATAGCCGCCCTGACCGCCGCCATAGCCGCCCTGACCGCCACCATAGCCACCCTGGCCGCCTCCGTAGCCGCCCTGACCATCACGATACATCGGACGGTCATTGTAATGGTCTTCATAATACTCGTG
>JAFOIR010000315.1 GCA_017420625.1 Bacillota bacterium | reverse complement strand
TTCACCTTGATATCGTTATCCAGCTTGGCATCCTTGTTCGCTTTGATATACAGTTCCGAGCGGAATACGCTTTTCAGCTTGCTTTCCTTTTTCCCGGTCTCGGGTGCCGCCTGAACCTCTTCGGATTCCGCACTTTCCGCAACACTCGCTGCGGCTTCTTCGGTGACGGCTTCCGCCGTCAGCTGGTTTTCATTGACCGCTGCGTCAATGATCTCTGCAGGGTCTTCTGCTGCTGCCAGTGCACCGGCTCCCATCACGCCAAGGAGCAGCACAACACACAGGAGCATGGAAATAAGGCTCTTCAGATTTTTCATAATATATCTCTCCAGTCATCTTTTTTGGGGGATCTCTTTTCTATTTTACGTTGTTATTGAATGCCTGCAGTACTACTGCCACCTGTGCTCTGGTCGCATTTCCTGCCGGCTCCAGTCCTTTATCCGTTCCGGCGATAAGCTTGTGGCCCACCGCCCATTTCATCGCTGTCACCGCATAGGCAGCGACTTCAGACGAATCTTTGTACTTTTCGAGGCTGCCGTTTGCTTCCGTATCATATCCTTTGAACTTGGCATACTGATACATGATCGCTGCCATTTGCTCGCGGGTCACCGGATTGTTGGGTCCGAAATGATCGGAATCATATCCTCCCACGATCCCGTTGGCTGCAGCCCAGTTCACTGCGTCTTTATACCAATCGCTGGTCAGATCCTTGAAGGCAGACTTTCCGCCTGCCGGTTTTCCTTCCTTGGCCCACAGCACCGTAACGAACATGGCTCTTGTCATTGCCGTATTGGGTTCGAACGTTGTCTCCGACATTCCGGAAAACAGTCCGTTTTCATATACATACTTCACATACGGGAAGAACCAGTCTCCGCTGTGTACATCCGTAAAGGGCAGTCCGGTGTCGGTCTCCGATCCGTCGGTCTTCACCGTACCGCCATGGAACGTTACTATATCCACGCCCGGTGCCAGGTGATCGGTCAGCCAGAGCACGCGCTTTGCGCACCACTCTTTCAGGTTGTTCACGTAGTTGTCCCAGTTGACCGTGAACTCATAGTTGAGCTTGTACTTTCCGGTTCCCAGCGCACTCATGATATCAGGCGCCACCACATACTCTCCGCAGACATTAATAATGCCAAACCTTGCGGCATCCATTTCCGCGGATTGACGGATCACTTCCCGCTGTCGGTCCACGTTCGCAGCCGCATCTTCAAAGCTCTGTCTGTTCTCGTTGTACACTTTTGCCACGTGCCGCATGAAGCTCGCATGTTTTTGCAGTTCCTGAAGCAGACTGATGGGTTCATTCACCGCCATCAGTCCGATGCTGTCATTGTACCAGCCCTCGGCATTGACCTGTACATTCTCGGCAACACCTACGAAGAATTTGTGCAGAGTACGTCCGAAAGACACATCATAGTCCCAGGCAGGACCTGCGATGAGTTTGTCCGACGGAGTCAGTCCGTCCCGATGCATGAGAAGGCTTCCGGAAAAGCAGTCATAGGTCTTGGAAACCTCGTACATGAGGAACATCTTTGCCCAGGAATCCATATCAAAATAATTCTGGTAGCTTTCGGAATCAAAATCCTCCAGTGCAGCCCAGGCTTCCAGGAAATAGTCTTCGATGGCCGCTGTATCCACGCCCTGTTTTTTTGCGTCCTTGCCGATGTCCTTTACCGTCATCCGGTTATAGTAACCACGGTCGCCGGTGATCTTGCCGATTTCAAACATTCCGGGAATTGGAAACTGCTCGTCCCCTTCTTCAAGATAGTTGTCGTTTTCCAGCGCATACCCGCCGTCCGGCGCGTTGTAGTCATTCTTCGGGGTAATCAGATAATTCCCGAGATACTCTCCGTTCATCCAGATATCGGCAAATCTTGTTTTCATGCCAATACCCAGATCTTCCGCGAGATCCAATGCGATCTTATTGCGCATCAGAGAGTTGTCCAGGAAGTTTGCGATAAGAGACCATTTTTTGGTCTTGACTCCTTTTACGAACTCCACTTTCTTGGAATCCTGAAAACCGGCATCTTCATAAATGGTAATGTTGTAGGGTTTTTTCGCAAATCCCCAAGTCGTCCATGTGGAGTTGCCGCGCCCCTTGATGCTCATGTATTTGCTTATACTATCAAATACGACAGAACCATAACAACTGGTTTCATGATTCTCATCGGATTTCATGGCATCAATGGTTCCTAGGTCCTCATTAACTTCCAGGAACATTGGCTCCACTCCGGAAGATCCCTTGAGGGTCTTCACTGTCAAAGTAGATACCGCAGCACCCTTCTTCACCTGATAGGTAACGCTTTCGTTTTCTGCCGCGACCGGAGCACTGCCGCTGCTGTAAGCAACACCGTCTTTCTCCAGAGTTACGGATGCATCGACCCAAGAAAAACACAGCTTGTCCGCCGCTGCCTTGCCTGGAAGGAAGAGCGTTCCGCTGTTACCCAGAAGGTCAGAGGATACATTCACCCTTCCGTCCAGACCTGCCTCGGAGTTGGATGCAACATACAGAGGTATCCCCTGTACCGTCAGTGTCCCATTCGTTGTCAACTGTTCTCCTTCTCCGGCAGATTCACCCACAGCCAGTGCGGTACCGGAAATCAGAGCAGCCATCATGCACACAATTGTCAAAATGGTTATCAGTTTTTTCATATTGTCTCTCTCTTTCGCTGTTTGAAACTGCTTTCTGGAAATATATGTCAGGGATAGATTGACATAATTTCCCATGCTATTCCATTTTAACTCAAAAATACTCTAATGTAAATTCAATTTTTTAAGATTTCTTAAACATTTTAACGATTTTCGCTAATTACAGCATCTTTACCCTATACTTTAAATGGACGGAAAATAAGCCGAAATGTTTTAACCATTTTGCGTTTTTTGGTTCTTCCTGCATTTCAGATGCCGTTTTGTAAAAAACGAGGCGTGAATCGCAGGATTCACGCCTCATATCTATTCTGCTGTTTTTGATTTTTCTCCGCATACGATCCTTGCGGATCGCCCTTATTACAGTACGTTCGTTTTCAGGTTGCGGATCATGGTCGCCATTTCGGCTCTGGTGGCAGTTCCCTGCGGGTCGATCAAGTTGCCCGGCTTACCGGAAATAATGCTTTTTTCCACAGCCCAGCGGACTCCGTCGGCGGCCCATGTACTGACGGAAGCACTGTCGGAGAAACTGTTGATATCCGCAGTGGAAGCCGTATTCTGTCCTTTCAGTTTCGCATAACCGGTAAGGATCAGCGCCAACTGTTCTCTTGTTACTTCCGCATTGGGTTGAAACGTACCATCTTCAAATCCGGCTACGATACTTTTTTCCGCTGCCCAGTTGACTGCATTTGCATACCAGTCGCCG
>JAFOIR010000314.1 GCA_017420625.1 Bacillota bacterium | reverse complement strand
TAGGCAAAAGCCGTGACCGGGAATACCATCACCAGGATCAGTACGACCGCAAGCAGCGCGGTCATTTTCTTTTTGATCATTCTTTGTTTTCCTCCTCTTCGTAAGTGTCGTCTTCGGTGTCGGCTTCCTGAAGGAATGCCGGGGTACGGGGAATGCCGGACGCGGCTGAACGGATCAGTTCCGCCAGCTGTTCCGGCGTCATGTTGGCTGCCTGAAAGATCCCGTAAACACAGACCTTTTCAGCCTCGTTGTATCTGCGTTCAAGGTCCTTGACCTTTGCCTCCCAGGAATCCCGTTTCTTTTTTGCCGCCTTCAGCTCCTCACGCAGGCGGTTCAGCTTTGAATCGTCCATTTCAATCCTCCTTTGGATGAAATGACCGTCTGCCCGGACTTAAGGCAGACGGCCAAAACAGTAAAAGTGTGCTCTCCAGTACGAGGTATCGATGCTTGCGTACTGGATCGGGTTACCGCAGTGGATCATCATGTTGTTGCCGACATAGATGGCCACGTGGGAAGCGCCTGTCGTATCATACGTGCCCTGGAAGAAAATCAGGTCTCCGGGCTTGGCTTCGCTTGGCGGGATGATCGCACAGATCTGACGCAGACCTTCCGCGCCGAGTCTTCCGACGTTCCAGCCGTTTCCGCAGTGGTTGATGACCCAGGATACAAAGCCGGAGCAGTCAAAGCTCGTTGACGGGGAAGAGCCGCCCCATACATACGGATAGCCCAGATATTTCTCGGCCTCCGTGATCATTCTCCGGAACCGTTCGTCTGTCAGCGCTTCGCCGGGAATGTCGTAATGGAGAACGTCCTGCATGGCGATGGCATAGGGATTGTCTCCGAAAATATCCGGCCTGTTGCCCAGCGTCTGCATAAGGAGGGCATACCGGGATATCTGATCGTCCGTCAAACCCGCTGTAAGCAGGATTTCCGAGAGGCCGTTGTTCTCCATGTTGACGTTCAGGATATAGTACTGATACGGGACTTCGACCTCGTATTCTTCCTCTTCGTCATAGGACTCACCGGTCTCCGGATCGGTATAAGTGACCGTTCTGGTCCTGGTCTCCGTCTTGTACCGGGTCTCCACGACCTCTTCGATCGTCAGTTCATACTGCGCGGCAAAAATCTGCTGCAGCGCGCTCTGGACCTGAGCCCTGGTATAATTCTCAAACACGACCGTGAGATACGACGCAAGTTCATAAGGGTTATGACCGACTTGCTCCTGCGTGATGTTGTATTCGTCATAGCCGGGATACTCTGTCCGGATGTTGTTGATCCGGGCCTGCAGCGCATTCTCCAGCGCACAGTAGTCCGCCTCGGCACCAAGGATATCTGCATCCTCAGCCGTATAAGAGGTATCGATGACTACATTCGTCCCGCCCTGGAACATCACCGAGCAGGACCCCATCAAGCCGGAAATCAGCATGATCACCAGCAGGATGCCGCCGCCGATGAGAAAGGCGCCTTTGTGTTTGGAGACGAACTCACCAACCTTCTGAATGGCGTTTTTACCTTCCTTCGCGGCTTTGCCTGTGCCTTTGGCCGATGCCGCGCCGCCCTTTGCAGCTGCAGATCCGGCAGCACTTCCGGTTTTCTGACCGGCTTTGGCAGCCGCATACTCATTCTTAATCGCCTGTTTCTGACGCCAGCGGGAAAAGGCATTGGAACCGTCCTGAGCCGTATGCTCCGCCAGCTGGGAGCTCCGGTTCATCGCATCCGTACCGGCGTTGTCATCAGATTCGCGGTCGATTTTCGCGTGAACACTGTCTGCAAGAAGCGATGATGCATGGCTTCCTTTCGGAGTCTTCCTTCCGTGGCTCATGCCTTCCTTTGCGCCTTTTGCCACCTCGTCAGTAAAGACAGCCTTATCATGACGAAGCTTTTCACCGGCGCTTGCCTGTGCTGTCTTTTCGTTTTTCAGCTTTGCACCGGAGGCCTTTTTTGCGGAGGCCTCCGTTTTCAGCTTGCTTCCGGGAGAAGACCGGCCGGAGGCGCTGCTCTGGCCGGTCCTTCCGGTTTTTGTTTCTTTGGTATCCATAGGTTACGCCTCCTTTGCTTCCGATACCTCGGAGAGTTTGGTGGTCATGATCCTGTAGAGCTCCGTATCCTGCGGGAAACGGTCCACGAAGGGAAGGATCACGTTGCCGTAAAACAAAAGGCCCTCGCCTTCACCGGAATGGGTGACATACGAGAGCTGGTGCTGGGAGATGTTCAGCTGCTTCGCCAGGATCTGCCGGTCTCCGGCGGCCTGGTTCAGCATATACACGAAGTCGGAGTTCTCGAAGATGTTCTCGACCTCGTGGCTGGACAGAAGGTCTTTGACGTTCTGGGTGATGCCGGTTGGAATGCCGCCCCACTTTCTGAAGCGCTTCCAGATCTCGACGGAATAGGCTGCTGTCTGTTCCTCCTTCAGAAGCAAATGGAACTCGTCCATATAGTAGCGGGTGGCCTTACCTGCAGATCTGTTGGCAGTGACGCGGCCCCATACTTGGTCCTGGACGATCAGCATGCCCAGCTTTTTCAGCTGCTTGCCAAGCTCCTTGATGTCGTAGCAGACCAGACGGTTATCGATGTCCACGTTGGTCCTGTGGTTGAACAGATTGAGCGAGCCCTTGACGTAGATCTCAAGAGCCGTAGCCACATGATGGGCTTCTTTTTCCTCTTGGGCCAGCAGGGCGTTGTAGAGATCCTCCAGAAGAGGCATATTCTCCGGAACCGGATCCTCAAAATACTTCTGGTAGATCTGATGGACACAGCGGTCGATGACCGTCTTTTCCACCGGCTGCAGGCCCTCCTTGCCGCCTACGACCAGCTCGCAGAGAGACAGGATGAAATCTGCCTTCAGGGCGATCGGGTTGTCCTCTTCGCTGTAGTTCAGGTTGATGTCCATCGGATTGACGTACTGGGTGCTGGCAGGGCTGATGTGAATGACCTGTCCGTCGAAGCGCTGCACAAGAGCCGCGTATTCTGCCTCCGGATCGCAGATGATCACATCGTCATCCGTTACCAGGAAGGCGTTGGCGATCTCTCTTTTCGCGCTGAAGGACTTACCGGAACCCGGGGTACCGAGGATCAGACCGTTCGGGTTCTTTAGGGCTTTGCGGTCCACCATGATCAGGTTGTTCGAAAGAGCGTTCAGCCCGTAGTACAGAGATTCCTTGTCGCTCTGAAAAAGCTCCTGCGTGGTGAAGGGAACAAAAATCGCCGTGGAGCTGGTGGTCAGCGCACGGCGGATGTCGATGAGGCAGCTGGCAAGCGGCAGGCAGCTCATGAGAGCATTTTCCTGCTGGAAATCCAGCCTTCTCAGGTTGCAGTTGTGTTTCTGGGCGATGGAGCTTGCCTGGAACACGTTGGTATCCAGTTCCTGCTGGGTCTTTCCGGTGTTCATGATCAGCATCGTCAGCATGAACATGCGCTCGTTCTGGCTCTGCAGTTCCTTAAGCAGCGACTTGGCGTCCTTTCCGTAGGTCGCCAGGTCACTCGGGATGATATCCATGTCGTAGCCGGAACGGACCGCTTTTTTCTGTTCTTCGATCTTGGACCGGTCAAGCTCTGTGATCGTGTGCTTGATGGTCTTGATTGCTTCCGTCTGGTCAACAGACTGGATATGCATCGTGATGATCTGGCTGGAGTCCATGTCCAGGAAATCCTTCAGGAGCTGGTCCGAAAGGTCCGATGCCGTAATACTGAGATAGCTCATGGAGCCGTAAAGACTGCCCATCTGGAACGAGCGGCTGCCCGGGAAGGCAAAGGCCGTCGGGGCAATGAAATCCTTCACGGAAAGCCCTGACCCGACAAGCCATTTCCAGTCGAAGCGGAACTTATCGTCCGTGTCGCCCATGTGGAACATGTCATGCATGAGCTTCAGCCTGTCATGACCGTTCAGGACCTCAGCCCGGACGCCCAGCTGCTTAAAGTTGTTCAGAAGGTCATTCTGCACATGCTCAAGCCTGGGCTTTGCCTGCTTCATGGAGTCCGCCTCGATGCCGAAGGTCAGATACTTGGTCTTGGTCAGACCGTTGTTGCCTTGGGCAAGCTGGTTCCTCAGCATCTCCGAATACTCCTCGCGGACGGAATCAAAGCCGTCGTTCTGAAGAGGGATCCGGATACTGGCCTCGAAGCTGTCCGCATCCGTAGACATGTTCATGAAGGACAGTTCAAAGTGGATGGAGCTGTCGAAAAAGTTCAGGAAACCGCACCATTCCTCAAAGATCGCGGTCTTGTCCTCCTGCTGGGCCAGCTGATAGTTGATATCCTGGAATTGGATGGTTTTCGTGTAGTAATTATTCCCGATCCGGCAGATGCCGTCCGGGAACATCCGGTCGAAGGGAATGGACTGCTGAGCCGTCCTGGGGATCCCATCATCCTTCTTTGTGCGGTCGATGACTTCCTGCACACGCTTCTGATCCTTTCTGGACAGATTCGCGGGAAGCTTCAGACTGCGCTTTTCATTTCTTTTTCCTTTGAACAGCTGAAACAATTCTGTTTACCTCCTTTTCCGCCTGCGCCGCTCTCTTCAGGGCATCGTAGTAGTTGTCCGTCTGATAGGGCCGAATCTTTGGCCGGATGAATTTTGTTTCGATGAAGTGCTTCGCAATAACCTCCAGCGGCTGTCCGTCCCGTTCATACATGGCCAGCAGAAACATAGGGATCATGATGATGATCATGCTCATGGCCGCGAGGCTTGTGTTGCCGATGCTCTTGATGAAAAAGAAAGACGGCACGCCGATGAGTGCCGCGATTCCGAAACAGATGAGCTGCCGTTTGGTCAGATTGAAGAGAATCTTTGATTTGACCCGCGTAAGATCTCGCGGGACTGGGATATATGACGCCATGTGTTTACCTCCTTTAATGGGCGCTCATGACAGATTTGGCCAGGCTTCCGGT
>JAFOIR010000313.1 GCA_017420625.1 Bacillota bacterium | reverse complement strand
GTTCCCTGGCAAGGCTCAGGGTTCCCGCGCCTTCATCGCCGGTGATCACAACGTTCCCGGTGCCGCCCTCAAGAAAGATCCTTCCCAGCGCGTCCGTGAGCTGGCGTATGGAATCCTCCGAGTGCAGGTACATCTGGCTGCTTCCTCTTCCGGCCTGCTCCGGATTGTTGATCGTCATCTTCTCGACAACAAACTCTCCCGGGAATTCGCCGCCGCCTTCTGTCACAAAGAGGCTTGTGTCAAATCCGGCGCTGTCTTTATCGTCGTCCTTGATCTGCAGTGCTTTCTGTACTTCCCTGCGGTCCCATGACTTGGTATACATGGAACCCGTATCCTGCTTTTTGTTCTTATCAAAAGCGCGCTGCACGGGCTTTTCCGCGGGCTCATCATCCTCAAGGCCGTTGGACTCATAGAAATCCCGCTTGACCTTCTCCCATTCCGACATGATCTCTGGTTGCCCAGACGACGCAGTTCCTCCGCCGCATCCTCGTAATGAATATGGGTATAGGTTCCCATCGTTACCCTGATATCCTCCGGAGAATGCCCCATCAGATAAGCCAGATGAACCGGATTCATACCTGCTTTTGCCTTTTCCGTACAGTAGGTATGCCGGCATACATGCGGCGAGACATACGGCATCGGGTCACGGTAGATTTTATTGAATTTCTCCCGGGTATGCTGGAAATAATGTTCCCAGTGCAGGGCAAGCATAGGATGTCCGTCCTTATCCAGGCAGAGAAAACCCCTCACACCGTCCACTTCTGGTTCGACAGCCGGAGTAATCCGCCGATCCAGAATTGTCCGGAATGCTTCCTTCACCATAGGCTCCATGGGAATGATCCGTGTCCCACACTTCGTTTTCGCCTGATCTTCAATATAGACCCGAGTGCCGACCCGCTGAAGCTGTTTGCTGATAAGTATTGTTCCCTTATCCATATCCAGGTCTTCAATCGTTAAACCGCAGAATTCAGAGATGCGCATTCCCGTATGGAACAGAATGTAGATACCCTCATAATATCTGCTAAAATGAGGATCCGTACGCACGAATTCGAGAAAGCGGCGCTTATTGGCCGGTGAAAGCGCATCCCGTTTCACCGTATCATTTACAGTCACTTCATGAAGCTGAAAATCATCAAAGGGATTCTTAAAGATCAGTTCACCGGCATTGCACCGACCACACTGTACTCAATCATTCAGCGGGATACTTCTGTCCGCTTTGATCATGCTTTGCGTATAGCGAATATCCTAGGAATTGATATTACTCAGATCTGTAAGGAGAATCCTTATGATGAGGGAGAAGTACTTCCGCAGCCGCTCTCTGATCTGAATGGGCTGACCACGAACCTTAATAAGCAGACATATATAAAAAACAGGACTACGCCGTTGCTTATGCTCTTTGACTATGAAAAAATGCCGGAATTAGATCAGGTTATCGCCGGCTATTTCCAATTAACCGACGAGGGACGTTCCACCTTTCTTGACAACCTACGATGGTTAATGGATACAAAAACAGACCGAAGCCAGGCAAAGAAGCTGAAAACAATTCGTAAATAGCCTTGTACCGAACTTGCCTTTTTAATATGACAGTCTGTGTCCCAGGTTGACCGATCCTTGCGATCCGGCCTGACAGATATCCTGGGGCGGACATCGCGCCTGCCAGGATACCTGCGACCGACTGGAAATATATGCCTTTCAGGACAAGACATCAGTGTTTCTTCCCATGACACTCATATAAGCTGGCCGTATTATTTTACTCATGTTGACTAACTCTTCAATTCTGTGAGCACTCCATCCAACAATACGGGCAATCGCGAATATGGCAGTGTATAACTCTGTTGGAATCCCAAGCATCTTGTATACAAATCCACTGTAAAAATCCACATTCGGACTCACGCCTTTATAGATATGTCTCTTTGCAGCGATCACCTGAGGAGCAATTTCTTCAATGTTCCGATATAGCATGAGTTCGTTTTCACTGCCTTTTTCTTTTGCAAGCTCCTCAACATACTTTCTTAAAATACGCTCTCTTGGATCCGAAAGAGAATATACAGCATGTCCCATGCCATAGATCAGGCCTTGCCGGTCAAATGTCTCTTTATCCAGGATTTTTCCAAGATATGCAGCTATTTCATCCTTATCTGAATAATCGGATACATGGCGGCTAAGGTATTCTATCATCTCCATCACCTTGATATTTGCACCACCGTGCTTTGGTCCTTTGAGTGAAGACATAGCCGCCGCAATCGTTGAATAGGTATCTGAACCAGAGGATGTCACAACCCTTGTTGTGAACGTCGAATTATTGCCTCCCCCGTGTTCCATATGCAGAATCAGTGCCGTATCCAGTACTTTTGCCTCTGTCCATGTATATTGTCTGTCCGTCCTGAGCAACATCAGAATATTCTCTGCAGCTGACAGTGACGGATCCGGGTGATGAAGAACCATGCTTCCATGTTTCACATAATGTACATAAGCCTGATATCCATATATTGCCAAAAGCGGGAAAATACTGATCAACTGCATACTCTGCCGGATGACATTGGCTATATCCGTATCCTTTTCTCTTTCATCGTAGGATGCAAGCGTAAGGATGCTCCTTGTCATTGAGTTCATGATGTCTTCCGAGGGAGCCTTCATAATCACATCACGTGTGAAATTCGTTGGTAGGGTTCTGCACTGACTGATTAAATCTGAAAATTCTAAAATCTGCTGCTGCGTCGGAAGCTCTCCCATAAGCAGCAGATAAGCGATCTTGTCAAAACCAGACGCATCGTCTCCGATAGAAGAAATCAGCTCTTCGATCCGATAACCCCGGTACCAGAGTTCACCGTCACACGGAACCCTCCTTCCGTCTATGATTTTTGAAGAAACAATGTCCGATACTCTCGTGAGCCCAGTAAGCACACCGGTGCCTTTTTCATCCCTCAGGCCAGTGTTTACGCCATATTCTTTGTACAGGATCGGAGAGATAGCATCGTTTTCAAAACAGACCGAAGCATGCTTTTCAGCATAATCGATAAGTCTTTTTGTCATCTAATCTATCCTCCGTTTGAAAACTCCGTTTCCATGATTTCTTCAAGCTGTTTCATCAGTCGGAGAAGTTCCGAAACATTACCTGCGCCAAACCTGTCAATTACCCGCACAAAATAATCTCTTAACAGTTTTTCGTTCTTCTCCAGCAGCATTTGGCCTGCATCCGTTATTGTAATATAGGTTCCCCTGCTGCCATCACCTTCATAGGACCATAGGATCAGTCCACGGTCTCTCAATTCACCGGTAAGTTTCGAAACCTGCCGTTCAGTGATTTTCATGCTGTCGGAAAGATCCTTAAAATATGTGCGGTCTTCTTTCTGCCCAACCTCCGAAATCCGGTGAAGGGCGACATATTCTATGATGCTGAGATCAGAAAGCTTTTCCCATATTCTGTCTTTATTGATCAGATATGTTCGGTATACCAATTCATTGGATATATCAGCAATGTCCATATTCATAGGCTGCATTTCCTTTCCCGGCCAGAGCCCATCGCATTATTTCATTGTGGTTTCTTTATCCAGTTGAATTCTGCTCTGCCTTCCTCCAGTTTATAAAAGCGAGTTTTCAAAGTCCAGGCTCTCACCTAGCCCGCTTTCTTCGTACCAGACGAAAAGAAGATACAGAACTCCTGCCAAACATACAGGAATCACCATCCTTGTGGCATATTTAATGCTTTTTTTAAGCACTATATCATTTCTACCCATGTGCCTTGATCCTATAATAAAGATCTTTGTCTCCTCATGTCCGTGCTTTCAGGAAGGAATCTATATGCCCGGATGACTGGCTCTCCAGAGTTTTTCCGCTCTTTCACCCCATTCCTCCGCATAATGGCTGCATTTGGTGCAAAGGTGGTCACAGCTTTCCGGCTCCATCATATCCGTGCTCTTCGCTCCTGTCCGGATCACCATTTCCTTTAGCTTCTCCGGGTTTTCCAGCATGGGGCAGGGCTGAAGGAGGTTTTCATTGAAAGGTTGTCCTTCCTGGTAAGCTTTAAACAGCGGCTGCTGCAGGCATTCCAGCAGAGGCTTATCATGGATGTTTGCGCCGGAATAATGGATGAAGACGCAGGGCTCCACATCCCCGTTTGGATTGATATGGCAGTAATACTTGCCTCCGGCTATGCATCCGCTGACGAATTCCCCGTCATTCTGGAAATCCATGCAGAAGATAGGCTTCCCGCCTTCAAATCCCCTGATTTCACGGATCCTGTGGTACATGTATTCCCGCTGCTCTACAGTAGGTACCAGCTCCATGCCCGTATCCATCCCGATGGGCATAAAATGGAAATACCAGCTGAAAGAAACTCCTTTGTCAATCAGGAAATCCAGGAACTCATCCGATGTGACCGCTTCGCAGTTTGCTCTTGTGTAACAGATCGAGGTACCGTAGACCAGCCCGTTTTCCCTGAGCAGGTCCATAGCCGCCATCACTTTATCGAACGTGCCGTCCCCGCGCCTTAAATCCGTAGCATCCCTGTTTCCTTCAATGCTCATGGAGAGTACAATGTTTCTGCACCTCTTCATGTCATCACAAAAATCCTGGTCTACAAGCGTTCCATTCGTAAAGAGCATAAAACCGCAGTCGCTGTGCTTCTCCGCAAGCCTGACGATATCCTTTTTCCGCACCATCGGCTCCCCGCCGGTCATGATATAGGCGTGGATCCCTAGTTCCTTTCCTTCTGTGACAAGGCGGTCCATCTCCTCAAAGGACAGGTTCAGCGTCCGGGAATACTCTGATGCCCAGCATCCCGTGCAGTGGAGGTTGCACGCGCTTGTCGGATCAAAGAGGATGATCCACGGGATCCCGCATCCATATTTTTCTGCATTTTTTCGGGTCTGCCGGAAGCCGGTAAAGCCTCCTTCAAAACCAAAGGCCATGACAAGTCCTTTCAGATATTGCAGATCCGCGCGTTCCAGCAGTCTGTCAAAATACTGTGACCATTTCCCGTCACTGCCAAAAGCATCCCTGAGGCTTTCATAGGCAGAAGGCGGCCAGCCATCCCCCAACACCTTTTCGATCGCGTTGATTACCTCGACATACCCCTCGTTCCTTTTTCCCTGTGCCCTCTTCATGACACCATTAAGGGCCAGTTCAAACCCTTTCCTCTCCGCCGCATGCGCGATTTTTCCTGCCATAGCAATCTCCTTTCCCCATATCTTTCCTGTGAGCCTGCAGATCCGGCTTTTTCCCCTCATTTTCCACGTCCCATGCTCCTGCGCATCCAAAAGACCGCTGGAAAAGTCCGCTCCTACCTGATCAACCCCCACTCCGCGAACTTTTCGAATCCGCCGATTTCTTTTATATACCTGCGTGCTGTATCCACAATGCCCTCATACGGGATCCCTGCAATCATGCTGTCCCCGATCGCGCACGTATATTCCACCGTCTGCCCTTGCGCCTGGGCCTGCAGCCATGCGTAAATATTAACACTGACGTCTGCTTTGGACAGATCCTTGCCGTGCAGCCCTCCGCCCGTGACCGAATCCCCCATGTCACTGCCCAGCTTTCGGTTGACGGCACCAGAATCCACACCTGTACCGCCGATCCATTCTCCAAGGGGGTTCACTTCAGCGTCAGGATACATATTTCTGATCCGGTCGCTGTCCGCATTGCTCTGGCACAGGATCAGTCGTTTCCCGGAAAGAATATATTTTCCATCGCTTTCATACTGCTGATAAAGCTCCTGTGCAATGTTGGTCAGCCGTTTCTGTTCTTCTGTGACGGGCGTCCCCCTGAAGATCCCATTATCTCCGCAGCGGAGGCCATGTTCCTGGTTTCTGGCAAGGTGCTCATCCTGCGGGACTTCCTTATAATCCGTACGGACATGCCCGGCAATCCTCTCCACAACTGACTGCACATCCCCCTCACCCAGATGAACAGATGTCTCAGCAATAATGCTGCATTCACTATGGCCGATCAGAACTTCCACGGCAATCCTTGGATTTTCTTCCTTCTGATAAGCCAGATCCACGAGGGCCCCCGCAATGCGGTCAGCCACTTTATCCGGGTGGGCAGGATTTACTTTTTCAAACATATCATCCCCTCCTCTTCCTGATTTTTCCAGCCACAACAACTGCCGCTGCGCCTGCCACGGCTGCCTTGGCTATTTTTTTCTTATCGTCTGGCATTTGACGAATCTCTTCCGCCTTCGATCCCACTGAATGCAGGGCACCGGATACAGCTTTCCTGACCGTGCTACCGTCAGATTCTCCCGTATTTATGATCACCCCATACTCCTGGAGCAGTTTTTCGATCTCCGTACCACTGATTTTCTTTAAAGCCTGCCTGGCCGCCAGCATTACGACCGGATTAGTTTCACCCGTGTCCAATCCGTCATAAAGCGGTTTCCCGTCCCGCAGGGCAATTGTTGCGTGCAGCAAGTCACGTATGTCGTATGTGCTACCCCACACCTCAGGCACCGCACGGTCTATATCCAGAAGGGTATATACCGCTTCCATCCCGGTCCGGATGGAGTATTCCGTCGTGAATATGGTATCCCTTTTCGTTTCAGCAAACTGGCCCAGGAAAGCAAAATTTACAGCTCCTTCCGGGACGACATCCGGTCGGTCCCCGGCCTGCCTGGGCATGAAGAATGCTGTGATATAGGGCATCATGACCGGGACTGTGTTGCAGCTGTATTCCGCCATTTCGTCAATCTGTTCTTCCGGCACCCCGAGATGGTAAAGCCATTCGGCACAGATCTCCTTCCCGCTACACTCACGCATTGGTTTCTTCACGTAATCGCCAGGTTTATCTGTGAACAGGCCATATACCCAGACCAGGCACTGGTCCTTC
>JAFOIR010000312.1 GCA_017420625.1 Bacillota bacterium | reverse complement strand
GGGCCTGGGCGTCCAGCAGGGTCTCGCGGGATACAATGTTGTACTGGACGTGGTAGCCGTGCAGCCGGTTGAAATACGTACGGATGAGCATCTCGAGCTTTTCCTTGTTTTCTTCAGTGGAGAGCATCTGCGGGGTCATCTTCTGATTGAGCAGAACGCCGCCGGTGATCTTCTCGGTGCGCAGCTTGGATACGGATTTGAAAACGGCTGTCGGGCCGTGGGTGTCGGCGTTGTGCGCCGGGCTGCAGCCTTCCGCCAGCGGTTCGTGAGCGTGACGCCCGTCGGGGGTGGCCATGGTGCCCATGCCCTGACCGACGTTCGCACTGATCGAAGAGGTGCCGGCATAGCGGATGCCGCCGATCGGACCGCGGTGGAACCGGGTGTTCGGATATTTTTTGATCTCGTCGATATAGGAATCGTAGGCTTCTACCACGAGCTGATCCACATAATCCACATCGTTGCCGTATTTCGGCACATCGCGGATCAGCATTCTCTGAATAGCCTGGTTTTCCGGTGACTGGAAGTCATCCAGGATCGCATTCCAGAGCGCTTCAGGGGTAATCTTCTTTTCTTCGAAGACCAGCTTTTTGATGGCAGCCAGTGAGTCGGCCATGTTGGCGATGCCCACCTGCAGACCGGAGATGAAGTCATAAACAGCACCGCCTTCCTTGATGGTCTTGCCGCGGCCAATGCAGTCGTCTGTCAGCGCGGAACAGAGGATGTCGGGAACGTCCCGCTCGGAGGCTTTGTCGATGGCGTTTTCCACGATGACCGAATACCGCGTTACTTCACGCACGGTCTTGTCCCAGGCGGCAAGGAGTTCTTCGTAGCTCTTCATGTCCCTGAAATGGCCGCAGCCTTTCGTGAAACGCTTGCCGCTGGTCAGATCAACGCCGTCGTTCATGGCACACAGCAGCATTCGCGGGAAGTTGATGTAGCTCATGCCGGTGCAGCGATAGCCCCACTTGCCCGGCACGGCTGTCTCCACACAGCCGATGGCACTGTAGTTGTAGGCGTCTTCCTCTTTGACGCCCCATCCGATGAAGGACGGGATGATGATCTCATCATTGTTGAGCGCGGGCATGCCGAAGCCCAGCTTCATGACTTCGATGCATTCGTCGAAGAACTGTTTGTTCAGATTCTTATGGTAGCGGACCGTCAGGTTGGGCTGGGTGAGTCTGGTCCGGGCTACCGAGCGAAGCACCGCAAAGGAGAGCTCATTCACGGCGTCCTGATGATCCGTGGTTTGTCCGCCAATGGTCACGTTCTGATACATGGGTGAGCCGGCGGAGGACAGGGTGTGGGCCTGGGAACGGACCTTGTTGATCGTGAGGGTCTTGATCCACAGGCAAGTGAGAAGCTCCTGCGCCTCTTCCTCAGTCATGCGGCCGCTTCGGATGTCAGCGATATAGTAGGGGTACATGTACTGGTCAAATCGGCCGTAGCTTAAGGAGTGGCCGTTGGATTCGATCTGCAGGATCAGCTGGATCAGCCAGACGCTCTGGATGGCTTCGCGGAAAGATTCGGCAGGTTCATAGGGGACTTTCGCCAGGATGCGGCTCATCTCATTAAGCTCAAAGCGGCGGGCGGGATCTTCTTCCTTTGCAGCCATGTCTGCAGCAAGATGACTGTAGCGAAGGGCAAAGTTTCTGACCGCTTTCAGTACGATCAGAACAGCCTTATAGAAAACGGCTTTGTCGATGGCATCCGGATCGGTCAGATCGAGCGCGGCGCGGCAGTTCTTTACCTGCTCTTCGTAACTCTTCAGGCCTTCCTTCAGGATGCGGTCGTAGTTCACGGCCAGATGGGCATCACCGGCATTCAGCTTGCCTTCCATTCCGAAGATGCCGGTCTCCATGAACACGCTGACCTCTTCCGGCAGCAGTGCTTCGCCCCTGGCGCGGAGGTTGTTGTTTTCCCAGAAAGGCGCGATTTCCCGGAGCTGTTTCTTGGTTTCTTCTGTAATATAGAATACATCGCCGTCGCGCTTTTCAAAGAGGTCAAGCTCGTCGATAATAAATTTCAGGGTATATTCAGGGAAAACAGGGGCATTGCGGTTCTTGCCGGCCTGGTTGCCGGCAATGAGCGTTTTGTCTTCTATATAGATCGTCATGTTTTCGAGGATCTTCTCAAGCATCAGTGCACGCATCATGACGCGCGGCTGATTCTGATTCTCCCGGTAGACCTCGGTGACCAGAAGCGCCCGCTCTGCCTCTACATAGGGCTTTTCATCCAGCACTTCCTCGCGGAAAGCTTTCATTCTTTCGGTCAGCTGGCCGAAGTGCTTACTGTTTTCCATTCTTCTTCTCCTATTTATATATTTTGCGGATCTATTGTACCTCTTTTCTCTAGTATACGTCAAGAAATATTTTCATAAATAAAATATTATCTTTCATTCGTAAGTTTTTATTTACTTTTCCTTGTTTCCGGAGTATACTTTGAATGATATCAAATGGTAAGAGGCTGCGGCTTTAAACAAGGGCCGCAGGAAGAAAGGAAATGTAGTATGGCGGATCAAAGCACCGCAGGTGTGACCACAGGTGTGGTTTTCAATATCCAGAAATTCAGCGTGAACGACGGACCGGGAATCCGGACTGTGGTTTTTCTGAAGGGCTGCCCGCTTAGATGTCAGTGGTGCGCCAATCCGGAAAGCCAGTCGGTCCGGCCGCAAATGCTCTGGGACGCTAAAAAGTGTCTGCACTGTGAAAACTGTGTAGCGGTCTGCCCCTTTGATGCCGTCAGCGCACAGGGAGATCGGATCCATGTGGATCCGAAGCTGTGCCAAAGCTGCGGGATGTGCGTTCAGGGCTGTCCCGTGGAGGCGCTCTCGCTTTCCGGTGAGAAGAAAACCCTTCAGGAAGTGATGGATGTGGTGATGCAGGATCTTCCTTTCTATGAAGAAAGCGGCGGCGGGATCACGCTGTCCGGCGGTGAGATGCTGATGCAGCCGGAGTTTGCGTATGAGCTTCTGACAGCCGCGAAGGAAGAAGGGCTTTCCACCTGTGTGGAGACCACGGGCATGGCTGCGCCGGAAGTTTTCGAGAAAGTGATTGGTCCGGCAGATGAGATCCTTTTTGATATGAAACACTGGGACTCAGCCGCCCACAGGCGCGGGACCGGCGTGGGAAACGAGGTGATCCTCGGCAACCTGAGGCGGGCGATCGAGCTGGCAGCAGGCGGAATCACCACGGAAGGCGACGCTGAAGATGATGCCTTGGCCAGGGGCAAGACTGTGCTGATCCGGATCCCTGTGATTCCCGGATATAACGATTCTCTGGAAGATGCGGCGGGATTTGCTGAAAAACTTCGTGAGATCGGAGCGGACCGGGTCCAGCTTCTCCCCTTCCACCAATTTGGTGAGAATAAATATGATCTTTTAGGTACAGGTTATGCTTACCGGGATGTGCCGGCGCTGCACCGGGAAGATCTGGAGGAATACCGAAAGGTCTTCCTTTCTCACGGGATCGAAGCATTTTTCTAGGAGGTTAAGATGTCTGCCAAACAGGATGCCAGGCTGCAGGAGATCCTGCGCCTTTTATCGGATCAGAAGAAAATGAACGTGGCGGCGCTCGCCGGGATGCTCGGGACTTCCCAGGTCACGATCCGTAAGGATCTGGACTCTCTGGAAGCCAAAGGCTTTATCCGCCGCATTCACGGCTATGCCGAACTTGACACCAGCGATCATCTGACAAGCCGTCTGGCCTATCATTATGACGAAAAGAAAAAGATCGCCGAGCGCGCCAGCGAACTGGTGAGCGACGGCGATACGATCATGATCGAAAGCGGCAGCTGCTGTGCGATCCTGGCCGATCTGCTGGCGAAAAAGTGCCGGAGTCTGACGATCATCACAAACAGTGCTTTTATTGCGGATTATATCCGCAGCTACAAGCAGGTCCAGGTGATTTTGCTGGGCGGTATCTATCAGCATGAGTCGCAGTGCCTCGTAGGTCCGATGATCCGGGACGGTGTGGCCACTTATCATGTCCGGCATTTCTTCATTGGTACGGACGGCTGGAGCGAAAAAACCGGCTTTACCAACAAGGATGCCCTGCGTGCGCAGGCGGTGCGGGATATGTCGCTTTCCGCTGACGAAGTCGTCATCCTGACAGAGAGCGAGAAATTCTCCCATCCGGGGACACTGCCTCTCAATATCAAAACGGCCCCCGTCCGGCTGATCACCGATCGTAATCTGCCGGAGGAGGCTCGCCTGGTGCTGGAGAATAGATCCACCGAAATCTTATACGGTTAGATCAATCGTTCAGCTGAGGATAATCAAATAAACGCATGGAAGAAATCGTTTCATTTCCTTCCAGATCAACATAGACATAATCCAGATAGAAATCTGTTTCGTTCTCGATGGAAAGGTAGCAGTAATTCATGCCGGCAACGACCTGTGTTGCCAGGCAGTACATGGGTGCATGGCTCAGGTCCCGGAGCTGTTCACAATTGTTGAAATGCTCCTTGGCCTCTTTCCATTTTGCTTTGGTTTCTTCATCCAAATTGACGTCTGATTCTTCCAATTGAATGCAGAGCGGATCGACCGTCCATCCGCCCATCAGCGGACCAGCGGGCGGATCAACTGCCATATCCAGGAAATCTCCTTCCGAGGCGCCGATCCCGACGTCGATGGGCTGGATCTTCAGCAGTTCACAGTCGCCCTCCAGCGTCTGGTAGACGAAGACAACCGCCAGATACGGCTGTGCATCCGGTGCGACAACGGTCGCCTTGCAAAGATACGCATAGTTCGTACCGGCAACGATTTGCTTGCCGAGCAGTGCCAGCGCTTCATAATCAACGCCCAGCAGGATTTTCTTTACCTGTTCCAAAGGCTCAAATGCGGCGGGATCCAGTTCATAAAAAGGAATACTATAGAAGATATCTTCATTCATCCATCCTCCGGCCACGATTTCTTCGGGCGGGTCGTCATCGATAACCAAATTATCCTCCTCCGGCGGAATGATATCCCAGCATGCGTTGCTCAAATGATCAAACTCGATCTTCTTGACCGTCATGGGTTTGATCGCCTGAGCGCCGTCGATCTCTTCATCTCCGTCTGTTTCCAGTTCACCGTCCATGATGACAGAATATTCAAAGTATTCATAATCCATGAAGAACTGCTTTTCATAGAGGTTCCATCCGCTGACTTCCCATCCGGCCTCTAAAAGATCTTCACCGGTCTTGCCGATCCACTGCTCCAGTGCGCTTCCGGAAAGGATCCTTTCAGACATGTTGTCAAGCTGTGTAATCGCAACGGGAGCGATCAGCTCGTTTTCCTTCTCTTCATGCTTTTCATCAAAGATGTCGAGCGCGAAGATGGCTTCTTCCTGTTCTTCCGTCAGGTTCGCGATCGCACGATAGATCGTACCGTCAACGGTAAAAGCGATGATATACTGGTGAGCGAAGGTCGACCGTTCGTTGGTATAAAGGCCTTCTATGGCCAGAATATCACCAAGCGTTTTCCAGTCCTCCGGCCTGGAAGATGCTGTGCCTTCTGATGTTTCCGTATTTCCCGCCTGTTGGGAGGTTTCGCCTCCGGCAGGCTTTTCTTCTTTCTTCGTGCAGCCGCTCAGCATGCCAAGAACAAGCAGAGCTGCCAGCACAAGTGCCAGTAGTTTTTTCATTTGTTTTTCTCTCCTTATT
>JAFOIR010000311.1 GCA_017420625.1 Bacillota bacterium | reverse complement strand
GAACTTGGTCTTGGCGCCCATCTCACGTGCCTTGTCACGGAGCGCCTGTAGGTCATCCCCGGTGGCCCCGGAGATGGCCGCGACCTTGCTCATCCCGGCATCGAAGTCCGCAGCGGTCTTTACCGCAGCGGTGCCGAGACCTGCCACAGCCAAAGAGGCGGGCATGATCTTCTGACCGACTCCGGTGACGGAATCGCCGAAGGCTTCGATTTTTTTGCCCGCCTCATCGATCTTGGCAAGCGCCACACTGGTAGAGGCGGCTTCTTCCTGCAGACGGCGGAGTTCCTGCTCCGTTTCGATGATCTCCCTCTGCAGGGCGTCATATTTGTCCTGCCCGAGATCGCCGTTTTCGAGCTGCTGTTTAGCCTGCTCCTGCGCCTGCTTGAGGGAATCCAGCTTTTCCTTTGTAGCGCCGATGGCTTCCTTCAAAGCCCGCTGCTTCTGGGAGAGAAGCTCGGTATTGGAAGGATCGAGTTTGAGAAGGCGGTTGACGTCCTTCAGCTGGCTCTGTGTATTTCTGATCGTGGTATTAACGCTCTTGAGCGCCTTTTCCAGACCTGTGGTATCGCCGCCGATCTCGACGGTTATGCCCTTGATGCGTCCGGCCATGTATCTCGCCTCCTTCCTCTGAAAATGAAAATACCCGGATCACTCCGGGTATGAAAAAGGCACCAGTCATAATGACTGATGCCGTATTATCCGTTTTATTTCGCTAAACTGAATTTATTCAACATAATCCTGCTCTGTGATGATACGAATTCCCGCGTCGATCAGCATTTGTGCGAAGACTCCATTCCCCGGCACCAACCCTTCGCCAAATGTTCCGTCATGAATATATCCGTACCCGCAGGAAGGACTTTTCGACTTCAGGATAGCAAGAGTGCATCCTTTCTCCAGACAAATCCGTAAGGATTCCTTCGCGCCTTTGATAAATGGTTCTGTCACGTCTATTCCGCTTTTGCTGATGACCCGACCATTCTGTATCTCACTGGGGTCTCGCGGAGCAGGCAAGCCACCCAGCACTTCTGGGCATACAGCAATGGCTTTCCCTTCGTCCACCAGCTTTTTGATTTCGGGGATCAATTTCGCCTTTCCATCCATCCGGCAAGGAACACCTGCCAGACATTCACTGACAAGGATCATGTGTTTCCTCCTGCATCTTTTCTCCGTTATGATTCACTTTGATAGGAAGACAAACTGGAATTTTTACAGATTCAATTGCATAAAAACCGCGTTGTGTGCGGGGTTATCATTATATTTTTCTACGTAGTAAAATCCATACTTTTCATATAGATTGATTGCGGTGGACATAAATGGGAATGTATCAAGCCGCATATACTTATAACCAATATCCTTTGCGTCTGCGATTATCTGATCCATAAATAATCTGCTGATGTGCTGTCCCCGATACTCAGGACGTACATATAGCCTTTTAATTTCACAATAACTATCATCATTACGGGTCAAGCCTGCACAGCCTGCAACTCTGTCATAATCTGCAGCTATGTACAGTCTCCCGGATGGGAATCCATATTTCTTGTTAATATCCGCCAGTTCGTTCTCGAAATGCTGTGATTTCAATACTTCACGTACCTCATCACTTTGTGACATAATCATACCAGTATATTCTTTGAACAGCTGGATCACCTCGTCCAGCCGATCATATGCGAGAACCAACTCCATTTTACTCACCACCACAAATCCCGAGTTATCGAGATGATTTTACCATAAAAACCAATCACAAACAATATGGCGACTCTGAGCGGCGACAGGCCCGATCATACCTCCGGCCATGACACGTCCCGCCGGTAATCCTTTCATGACGTCAATGATAGAGTTTATCCTTTCTTCTGCCGAACTCTTTGGACCATAGCTGAAATCCTCCGGGGTGTAATACAGCAGCATATCCCCGGCGAACATCAGCAGCGCGCCTGCAAGCCCGATCCATATCGTAGTCAGCAACATCTTTTTATCTCCTGTTTCACGACATCATTCTGTCCTTTCCGGGCAGATATCAAAGACATGTATGGACTCTGATGATTGTCTGCGCTGCTTCAACCTCCAAGGACACCGGTAATGAAGATCTCAATACCGATACCGATCAGAATCACGCCGCCCAGAATGGATGCTTTCCCGGCAAGGCGGGTACCGAAGCGCTGACCGATGCGGAGCCCGCAGGAACAGATAACAAAAGTTACTCCTCCGATAATGAGACCCGCGGCAAGGGCCTGCGCAACATGATATTCCGCAATGGTGAAACCTACAGACAGCGCGTCAATGGAGGTTGCCACGCCCTGCATCAGCAGTGCACCGGGTTTCAGGTCAGCATCCGTATGCTCCGTATCGCCGCCGCGGATTCCTTCGAGCAGCATCTTTCCGCCGATGAACAGGAGCAGCACCAGCGCAATCCACGGGATAGCACGCTGGAAAGAGACAAATGCCTCTGCAACACTTCGATAGGAAGACAAACTGGAATTATCTATTTACCGAGAGTGTTTACAGATGTATCATTTCCATCTAATGATCTGGAAAATTTAAAGTGGAAGTTATGCATTCCTTCCCTTAAATAGAATCGGTGTGTATTCTCACGAAGTTGATTACAGGCTACTTCTATTTGTATACAACCATGCTCCTTGGATATTTGACGCGCTTGTGTCAGCATGACTTTTCCTATTCCCTGATTTCTATTGGATTCCCTAACTGCAAATTCCATTATTTCAGCAATATTATCAGAATGGTGCAACTGCTCTTCAAACCTCAGGTTTAGAACAGCAATTATACTGTCTTCTTGCTCATAAACAAGACAGTAATAGTGTTCGTTAGTTAACTGATTACAAAAGATTTTTTGAAAACGGTCAAAGGGCAGTTCTTTGTGTTCCATATCGCAAATCAAATCATAAATGTTTTTACAGTCATAGATCGTTGCTTTTCGATACACCACTACACCTCCGCAAATCTCGAGTTAGCTGGCTGTAGAATACCACAAATCCCATGATATTTCTACAGCCAGTTCAATCAGAATCTGTCGAAATCCTGCTGCCCCGCAATCCGTACGGTGTCTTTTTCACCGTACTTGTAGTCGTCATTGCCTTTCTCCGTCCAGATATCCAGGACCATGCCGATGGTCAGGAGATCGAGGTCAGACATGGACAGCCCGATCTCCAGACATCGGAGCAGGAAGAGCGGAGTAGTTATTTCCCGGGCGCTGGGATTCCGTTTTTTTTAGACTGGATATCCGTAACCAGATTCGTGCCCCAGAGGTCGAGGATCTCCGGCAGCACCTGGTAGATGGAGAACATCTCGAACTCATCCAACCAGTCGTTGATATCGCCAGGGATAGACGGATCGGCATGCCATGCCATGATGTAGGCCACATTCTCGAAGATCTCCAGATCCTCGATCTGCATCTCCTCCCCGTCATCGGTCTTACCCTTGTAGGATTTC
>JAFOIR010000310.1 GCA_017420625.1 Bacillota bacterium | reverse complement strand
GGTTCCTGAAGATAGTAAAGACCGGCCGCATAGTCCGGATGTTTGGAATACTCCGTCGTTTCTCCTTCGTAGTAAAACCCGGAAGGACACCAGGGAACCGGTTTTAAGTTTCCTGTACCTTCTTTCTCTTTGCGCTTCAGAAAATCCTGAACTGAAATTTTCTGTGTATTGACACGAAGTCCCTGCCTGACCGGACGATCGAATGTGGCGGCATACGAAGAAAACCCCTCCTCACCAAGGAGCGTTTTCATATTCGTTTCATACTGTTTTGGAAATGCCGCCATTCCTTCTCCCTTTCTTATTCCGGTATGGTGAGAACCTGATCATTCACCATTTCCTGAACTGCCCGCATAACACCGTATTTTCCGTGTCCGTAAGTCAATCCTCCCTGGAAGAAAACATTATAGGGAGGTGTGATCGGTGCATCAGCTGAAAGCTCGATCGAGGCACCGGAATTGAACGACCCGGCTGCCATAATGATCGGACAGCCGTATCCGGGCATATCCCAGGGAATAGGCGTGACAAAGCTGTCGACTGGTGCGGCAAACTGGATACCGCGGCAGAAACTCAGGATTGCCTGTTCACTGTTTAAGGTGATCGCTTCCACGATATCGCAGCGTTCCTCGTCCGGCTCAGGCAGGACCTGATAACCAAGCGCTTTAAAGACAGCCGCTGCGAAAACCGCAGTTTTGACTGCCGCTGCAGTCACAGTTGGTGCAAAAAACAGACCCTGATACAAAGACTTTGTTACGCCGAGCGTTGCTCCGGCTTCTTTACCCAGGCCGGGAGATGTCAGACGGATCGCACAAAGTTCTACCAGATCCTTCTTACCAACAATATATCCGCCGATCGGGGCAAGCCCTCCGCCGGCATTTTTGATGAGTGATCCGACCGCGATATCCGCTCCAACATCTGTCGGTTCGATCTTCTGGACGAATTCTCCGTAGCAGTTGTCTACAAATGCGATCACATCCGGCTTGACCTCTTTGGCAGCACGGATGATTTCACCGATCTCTCTGGGGGATAGTGTCTTACGATAATCGTAACCCTTTGAGCGCTGAATCTCCACCACCTTGGTTTTGGGACCGATCGTTTTCTTCAGCGTCTCGATATCCGGAAGGCCGTCTGCACCAAGCGGTACGATCTTGTAGGTTACGCCGAATTCTGTCAGATTGCCCTTCTCCGGGCGAATACCGACCACGCCCTGCATTGTATCATAGGGTGTTCCGGCAGCAAACACGATCTCATCGCCAGGTCTTAAGAGGCCAAAGGCTGCGACGGCCAGTGCATGAGTGCCGGAAATGATCTGCGGACGCACTAAAGCATCTTCGGTATGAAATACTCTTGCGAAGACACGCTCCAGCGTATCCCTTCCAAGATCCGTATATCCATAACCGGAGGTCGTTTCAAAATGTTGATCGGATACTCTTTCCTTCTGGAATGCATCCAGTACTTTCCACTGGTTGTATTCGCAGATCTCTTCAATTTCATCAAACTTAGCCCGGACGGAAGCTTCCTGTTTCTGGCAGAACGCAGCTACCGCCGGGCTGATATTCATCGCTTCAAGGAGCGCTCTCTTTTCTTCTTTCACTCGTCGCTTCCCTCGGCTTCTTCTTTTGCTAAATTGATCTGAACAGGACGGATCGGGCTGATCGTGGAGACCGCATGTTTGTACACCACCTGCTGACGTCCGTCGGACTCGACCATGATCACAAAGTTGTCATAGCCGCGGATGACGCCTTTAATCTGATACCCGTTCATCAGAAAGACGGTGCACTCGATCCGGTCTTTGCGCAGCGTATTCAAAAAAACATCCTGCAAATTGATCTGTTTGGTCATTGGGTAACCTCCTTTAGTCTATCTATTCTCTGTATCTAGCCTGCAGCAGATAACGACTGCGCAGGCGAGGTAGTTCCCTATATTATACCTTTTTTGTCACAGCCTTTCAAGACCTCGGAAGATTTCTTTCATTTCAGTTTTTCTGGACAGGATCGGCTTTGATCAGCCTGTCTCCCCGGTACAGAATCTGGTATATCTGTCCGTCCTTCAGATCATAGTTCATCTCTTCCGGTTTTTGAGAAGCCTTCAGACGAATGATCCGATCCTGCTTATCCAGCAGAACAAAGAAGCCGATATAATCGCTCACGCTGCTTGGTCTCACAGGGGCCCCGACAGGATTTCGTGATATATTCTGTGTCTGCGGATTCGGCATGGTCTGAAAGTTTCTGGAAACGCCTTCCTGCTCATTGCCATTCTTCAGGTAACGGGCGACGGCCGTTTTCTTTCTGGCAAAAAAGTGATAAAGAATCGGGACAATGATTACCAGAGCAAGAACCACGATTACCATGATTCCGAATATATCTCCAAATAGTATTTCTCCTCTTGTCATGACCTTAACCTCCCTTGAGATTATTTGCTTCCATTATACCAAAAGCGCAAAGTTACTATCGTAATATGATCCGGACGGCATGTTTTTTTGTCTAAGTGGTTTTCGCCATTGCGTTTTCCAGTTCTATCGATACGGGCAGAAACTCTTCCGGCAGGATCTTCTGGACTTTACGGTCATAACTGAAGATTCCGTTGGTCTCATCTTCCACATCGGAGACCTGCGTATAGACTGCACCGCACAGTCCCTTCGGAATGAGCGGAACGATCTGTTCCAGATAGAGCTTTTTCACCGCCTCTGTCAGTTCTTCCCGGCTTTTGTACATACGGTATCCATAGACTTTATCCGGATTAAAACTATGTTCGGGGATCATATAGGCATAACCACCAAACTCGCTCAGGACAAAAGGCTTATCTGACCGGACCTGCCTCACTTTTTTGAAGTAGACATGACGTGACTCGACATCGGTCTTAAGGCCAGCCGGATGGAACCATCCCGAAGCTGTATCGATAAAGCGGGTATCATCTTCTTTTTTCAGCTGCATATACATCAGCGTACCGCTGAACTGACCCCAGCCTTCGTTGAAGATCGTCCAATATACGATCGAAGGATGGTTTCTGAGTGCACTGACAGTCTGAACCATACCCTCCACAAAATTCTCCCGGCTCTCCGGATCCGGATGAAGCTTCTGATCATTAAGCCGTGTCAGTCCGATCGTTGGATAAATCGTATCATGTTTGAAATTATAGATTCCGTTTTGCACCATATCCTGGAAGACTGCCATTCCAAGTCGGTCACAGGCATAGTAGAAAAGTTCCGGTTCGACTTTGATATGTTTCCGGAGCATATTGAAACCCATCTTTTTCAGAGCCAGGATCTCATCTTCAAACATCTCTGGTTCAGCCGGTGTAAACAGTCCGTCCGACCAGTATCCCTGATCCAGCAGTCCATGGAAGAAATAAGGTTTTCCGTTCAGACAAAGCCGCATCTTTCCCCGGATTTTCCGGGTCGTGAGCGTGCGCAGTGCATAATAGGTTCTGATCGCATCTTCACCTTCTGTGATCATCCAATCATAAAGGTATGGATCTTCCGGGCTCCAAAGATGCGGCTTCTGTACTTCTGTCTCTTTGATCAATGTCCTTCCATCCGACATCGAAAGCTCAGCCTTGATCTTCCACTTCCCGTTTGGTTCTTCTTCGCTTTCCGGACGAGGATCGATCTTCACTTTCCGGATATAGAGATCCGGAACGATCTCAAGCCATACACTCTGCCAGATCCCGCTTACCGGTGTGTACCACATTCCGCCGCGGCTGAGGGATTGTTTGCCGTAAGGCATTTTCCCTCCGGCGAGTTCATCGTGCACCTGTAAAAGGATCTGTGTTTCTTCGTCTTTCAGCTGATCCGTGATATCATAGGTGAATGATTCATATCCGCCTTCATGGGTGTATTCTCCCTTTGAGTAGCCTTCCGTGAGCTTTACTCGCTTCTCATGGATCCACAGTGTCGTCTTCTGATCAGCAGCTCCAATATGCAGCAGAACTCTTTTCCCTTTTTCCGGCTGTATCCTGATCGTCCGACGGTACCAGAGTGTACTCCCGTCCGGAATGTCTTCATGAATTCCCGAAAGTAAAGATTCAGCTGCAAAGGGTACCCGGATCTTTCTGCCAAAAGAATTGGGTGCTCTGCCCTCTTCAGTAGTAGTAAAATCCCACCATCCATTCAGATTGATGAAAGAATCTCTCACCATCTGCGGTCTTGGATAGATATTCCATGGTGTTTTCTCCCTGTCAGCTGCCAGCTTCTCGCCTTCCAGAGTATACAGATCATTCATGTTCTTTTTCCTCGTTTTTCCCGATCCACTCAAATGCTATTCTCGGATCGCCGTTTTTCAGCAGGATCGTACCGCAGTAAACAAATCCAAGTTCCCCCAGTACATGCTGCATCGGCTGATTGTTTTCATGGGTATCGATCCGAAGATGCCCCGACTGTTCCATTGCCCAGCGAAGGCAGTTCCGACCGGCTCCTTTCTCTGTGCCGTCCGATGCGATCCTGTGAACGACGCCATATTTCTCGGATCCGATCCATTCCCCATCGATCTTTTCATAGGTCGGTTCAACCTTTTCTCCCTCAAGATAAAAGAAAACGGCTGCAATCTTTCCTTCTGCTGTTTCATAGACATAGCTTCTGCCTTGCCGGATATCTTCTTCTACCTGCTTGGGCTGCGGATTGCCTGTCTCGATATCGCCCCATTGGGTAGCATTGCCGCTTTCTTTCATGAAAATCCTAGCTGTACGGTAGATAGCAAGGATCTGCGGCAGTTCTTCCAGTCTTGCCGGGCGGATTCTTTGCAGCCTTGCTTTTTCCTTTTCGTTCATGCTACTTCCTCATAAAAAACTTTTCCGATGTCTGCAATCACCATGGCTGACTCATTTGTCAGCGCATAAGTCGGATCCGGGCTGTCGTTGATCATCACCGCATAGGCATATTCCCGTCCATCCGGCAAAACCAGGATCCCGGCATCCGTCCGAACACCCAGCATAAAGCCGGTTTTATTCATCAGGATAGGATAAGGTCCATCGTCCTCTTCTTCAAAATAATCTTCCAGCGGCAGATACCGTCCGAACATATCCTTATACCTCTGCAGGCGAAGAATATCAAAAAAGATTTTCGTGTAGGCCTCATTGAGCGCTTTTCCTGTTCGGACCGCTGTCAGATAATCTACGAATCCTCTCGCCGAAGTATTCGAAAGATCCATGCCAAGTGTTTCTTCATCCGTCATTCCCAGTTTTCGATTGATACTGCAGTCTTTGACTCCAAGGTTCAGAATGTGCGAATTGACTGCAGCCACACCGCCGGCCAGATCGATGCATATATTTGTCGCTGTATTATCGCTCAGGATGATCATCAGGACGGCCGCGTCACGTACGGATAAACGAATACCTGGTGTCAGATCACAGAGAATTCCGGATCCGCCGATCCGATCCTTTGCCTGATAAGTGATCCATCGCTCCAGATTCTCTTCCCCTGCCTGACACTTTTCCAGGAGTGCTCCCAGAACCATGAGCTTCATCGTACTGGCAGTGGAGAAAAGCTCGTCTTCCTGATAGGCATAATGAAAAGAAGTGCCGATCCCATGGATCGACACACCGATACGGCCGGATGCTTTTCGTAGAAGACCGGCCATCGTTTCTTCAAAAGTATTCATGATAATTCTTTCAAGTCTTTCAGGAGCTGTCCGTCTTCCTTCATGACCTTAAAGTTGCCGGTGACCGGTTCTTTTCCCGGCCGGGTGACCGTTACTTCCACAATCGTATCCACCGGCAGTTCTTCAAACAGTTCCTGGTCGATAAACTTTGCCATCTTCGGATGGTTCTTCCCAAATGTCTTCATCTCATTGACTAAACGAATTAAAAGTGCAGGACCAAATCCCATTTTCTATCTCCTTACGAATGACTATAAACATAACGTTCCTGCTTCATTATAGCGAAAAGCACTCCTTGATGCAAGGGTCAAGGAGTGCAAAGAAATATCAGGAGGCATTATGAAATCTGATTCACGATTCCCGCAAAAAGGATCTGTCCATCGCGGCTCTTTAAAAGGAAGATAAATGGCCGATCCAGCACGAAGTCCACTTCTTCATCAGGCGGCAGAGCAGCTCCTTCCGCCATCATGACGGTAAAGGCAGCAGCAACAACACCTTCTTCATCAACTGTTACACGAGCAGCATGCTGAACACTGTCAAGAAATACTTTTTCCTCACTGACAGGGCTGAAATCCGCTTTCTGACTAAAGACATCGGTGATGCCCATCTGCTGGAAGACACTGTTCAGCATCAGATTGGAGGTCAGATCGAACTTCGGAACGGACGCATGCACTACAAGATACTTGGTTTCCGCTTCTCCCCGAATCATATAGTCAAGCGCTTCCGGATCCTCCATGAGCTGTTCCGGGCTGATCCCTTCATCCGGCAGAATGAAGACCATTTTTACATCATGCATGCTTTTCTGGACCGAACTGAAGTTTTCTCCATAGAAATAGTCATCTATATCGGTTTGATGCATCATTCGGATGTTCTCATCACCATCTGTACCATGAAAAACCTGATCATCGGTCATATTCTTGTTGAATTCATCGTCCCAGCTGCCTTTAAAATAGATCGTCGAAGCCAGGGCAAACAGTGTCTCGGGAGAAAGTTCCACCCCGTGCGCTGCTTCTTTCAGCCTTCCGCCGGTCTGTTCATCCAGCCAGGTCTGAAGCGCTTTGTTCATTTCCGGTGATCCGGTCTTTCCTGAATAGGCGCTCGCATAATAATCGTTGACAAGCTCATCGAGCCAGTCTTTTTTCGCGGAAAAGTTTTCATCCAGCCAGACGGAATTTGCCAGAATATTGGTGGTACACCCATCGTCATAATAGTTGGCTCCCCAGAGTGCTTTTGCCTGAGTCCGAACGTCCTTAATGTCGCTTCGTCCAAGCACAGTTAATATCTGCTCTCTGGTCTCACCATCCGTACTTTCCGCCAGAAGCGAAAGTGCCAGATAGATATTCAGCGGAGAGACCGCAATGTTTTCCCCTTCCTCTCCGGCTAGCAGCAGTGAAGTCAAAGCATTTTCGTAATAAACGTCCATCGATCCGAGATTCTCGCTTAACTCTCGCTTTGCTTTCCGCTGATCAGACCATTGTTCATAAGCTTCATCGAATTTCTCATCTGAATACTGGTCCGGACTGGGATAAGGACTTTCTTCCGGATAGATAGCTTTTGCCAGATTCACTACGCCATCGATTTTCTCCACCTCTTTTGGCTCTTCTTTCGAACTGTTAAAACTGCAGCCACCGAGACACAGCACCAATGCCATTATTAATGCGATTATTTTTGTCATGATGATTTCCTCCGATCGTTTGTTACCCATATTCACGGGAAATCTTTCCGAAGG
>JAFOIR010000309.1 GCA_017420625.1 Bacillota bacterium | reverse complement strand
GCATGGATTCTGTTTCCAGCTTACTTAAAAACCCTTCCAGCAGATCTTTCATAAGCTCTCTCCGGCAGAAAACTGGTAGTTTCCGTGGTCATAGGCTTTCTTTTCCTGCGGCTTCTGGCCGTCGCGCCTTGCCCAGCTGCGGATCGTGGCCAGGTGGTTCTTATATATCTTGCCGGTCGAAGCCATGTACTCCGACAGACGCTCAATACGGCTCTGGTAATCATTCGGGAATTCGCTCTTCATTTTTTCCATCTCCTCATCCGAGAGAAGCACGTTCTGGTACTGGCCATAGCGATGGCGGACCGGTCTCTTACTCTCTCTTTTATTGATTATTTCAGTACTTGATCTTTCTTTACTTGTTCTATCTTTATTTATTTCTCTTGGGTTTTCCGTACACGATTCTGCCGTATCCGGATTTTCCGTATACGGTGATCCTGTACCCGGAAAGTCTGCATCCGGCACAGCCCCATCCGGCATTTCGTAGATCACATATTCGATCTCACCCATACGGCCGTTTTCCAGCCGCTTCTGGCTGCGGGTCAGGTATCCGTATTCCTCCAGTTCCCGGAGCGTGGAATTCACACTGTCCACGCCTTCCTTACAGATGGCGGCAACACCCCGGGTGCTGTAATGCCATTCATCCGGCAGACTCAGAAACAGGGATAAGAGTCCTTTTGCTTTCAGGCTCAGGTTCCGGTCCCGCAGATGGTAATTGCACATGGTCGTGTAGTTGGCATTCTTCTCAACGCGGAATACAGCCACGGCCACCACCGCCTTTCCTCCCGCCGGAAGATGCTGCCGGAACCAGGTATGGGCACTCATCAAACACACAGTCGCCGCGAAGGGAATATGGCGTGTGATATCGGCAGTTCCTGCATTCCGGATACCGGCCGTCACAGCCGTCATCATAGTGGTTGTGTCCCGGCGTCTCCCGCATCAGTGCTTCTATGGCACACATACTTCCATCAGTAAAACTCATGCCGATCCCTCCGTTTCTTGTCTCCGGAAGGTTGTTTCTCCATTCTTCATGTGATCCGTCCTCTCCGGTGCATAAGAAAAGGGAGCGATATCCGCTTTTTGTAATAAGCTTCTAACGCTCCCTTGTTCCGGTATGCTCCTGTGAAATTATAAGGCTGCTTCCGGTGCAGTCCTTCCCGATGCTTTTGCTTTCGGTGCATGATCCATCGCCTCTTTCTTTTTTTCTCCGAGCTGCTCAAGGACAGAAGGTTTCTTTTCTGCTCCGCCTCTTGCAGCTGCCTTCTTTTCCATTTCCTGTGCCAGCTTCCTCGATGCTGTCTTATCGGCCAGCTCGAATACCCGGTCAGCTTTGTCGTAATGATAGACATTATCCGAAAGCCGCTCTGCCGGTGCTACCTGCGTCTCATTGATGGTCTGTACCATCTCCGCCAGGTCGTGATAATCCTGAGTTCCGTCATCCGGAATCAGGAGTACCTCATGAATGGATGAAGGAAGGACGAAGAAATCACCGCCGATCTTCTCAGCCGCCTGATCCATGAAACCCGGATACTGAATAACAGACGCTCCCATGAAGGAGCCTTCCACTGTAGCCACCAGCATCATAGGTTCCCCTGTTGCAATCTCTTCCGGCTTCATTCCCATCATATCCGCCATCACTTCCTGCATGGAGCGAAGGGAGGCCGGATGGGTGAGCGGTGCATTCTCAAGGGCGTCCTGATGAAGCTGCTCTGCTGTGATACCGAAGGCTTTCAGCTGCTGATTAGTAATCACGGAAGTCATCTTACCGCCGGAGCTGTCACCCATATCAACTCGATAGATCAGAGCCATATCCTCAACCTTCTGATGGGGGATATTCTCCAGCCTGTCCTCATTTCCCTTCTGAGGAATGACCTCCATCATCAGCTTCGGTTTCATGGCTTCATAGTCTGTCAGCTCCCCAATATTAAACTGGGGTGTATGATCCACTACCTTCATAAGCTGTGCTTCCACCTCCTCCAAAATGTCCTCATAGGGACGGCCCGCTTCATAGGCCTGAAAGGCACCGGTCATATTGAGATTTGCCTCGACCGGGGAGTCCCCGCTGCGGAAAGAAATCCCACGGTAGGATTCTCCCTGGAGCTTCTCCACATCCCGGATCCCGATCCTCACATCGGCAAGCTCCGGCGGCAGGTCTTCGGCAAACCGGGCCTGCAGATCCTCTTTCATCTGTTCCAGAAACTGCTCATAATTCATCTGACGTCCTCCTTTGCGTGATTTGGAAATAAAAAAGACCGGAGGAGATAGCTGCCCCGAAAGGGGATAGCTGTCTGATCCGACCTATGTAATGAATATTAAACACCTTCGAGCATCCTTGTAGTTTCCGCAAGATTCAAGTGCAGTTTTGTCACTTTTTATAATTTTTGACAAAACTGCACAGCAAGGGAGGGACGCCTGATGCACGGGGTCTGTTTTAAAGCAAAAAAGGCGCTTACCTCTCATTCGCACTGAATTCATCGGTAAGCGCCTGCCTTCACTAAGATATATTCTGTTGTTTGTCGCATCGAAAAGCTCTTTTCCTAATGTTGATAAAACGTTGATAAAAGTCCTGCCCCGGTGGCCTGAACCCCGCATAAATACTGGGTTTTTGACCATTTAGTCAGATGCTGCCGTGGCAGATAAAAAGTATGCGAATCAAGGGGGCCTGCTCCTTTCCATTGGCTTTGAAATGCCGCTGTATGCGGGGTTTTGCCGCTTTCTGCCAAGTGGATTTCTGCGTACATTTTTTGACAAACAATTAACAAAACTGACAAAACGTGGCAAATTTTAGCATATCACGGCCTTCAATAGTAGTCAAAACGTAGTAAACCCAAAAGTGTACATTTCACTATCACAATTTAGGAAACGTCGTTCACTTTAATATGTCTAATACGTTCAATACCTCTTTTCTGTAATCCTCTTTACTAATGTACGAAGAATAGTGTTTGATTTGCGCGATCTGATACTTATGCCCAAGATTCTTATCAAGAAGCCGATAAACATCACCACCCATAGCTACTAAGATAGGATTCTTCTGAAGATATCCGATTTCTTCCTCAAATATGGCTACGCTTTTATCTATAACCTCTGGGCTTTGTTTCAAGTACGTTTTCACTTTGGCCGAATCCACTTCCGGATACAGCTTAATGAAATCGGTCATATATGATCCCCAGTACCTGTTTTCAGACAAGGCATACCATCGGTGTTTGATTTCGGAGTATTAGTTGCCGGGTCCCAAACCGCCCAACTACCAACTTGACCATATTTTGTTTTCATCAACTCATAGGTTTCTTTAGTAATCATATTATGTATTCTCCCAGATGTTGATTGCCCAGCATTTTACTGTAATTATCATTCTCTTATTAATGGCAGCGTGAACAAGGGAACTTTTGACATAACCTCTCAACTTAACCTTACGATGGAAATAATACTATACCCTAAGCCTACCACAGATCCGTATATTTTTCTATAAAGGAAAAGGCCCACCACACGTAGGTGATGAGCCCGAAAACGTTCTAATGCTTTTAACTTCCACCCGTAAGCATCTGCATTATTTCTGCCATTTCATTATAATGCTCGGTACAATAATACTCCATTGTCCCATTCAAGCCTACCATGGAATGCGTACCTTCTTTTGAGCAGCCCCCTACTTCACACTGGTGCTTGCTCTGGGAACCTGAACCAGCGTCCTGCTCCATACGCCCCATAATACTTGTCTTTGTCTATCTTTCTCCATTACTCTGTAACAGTCTGGTGACGGACAAAATCATCCAACGAATAACCGGTGAAATTATCAGCATTCAATCTTTGATAATGTATTTCAGCGGACATTACGCCATCCTCCCTCTAATACAACACGGATCATACAGGGGTGCCTACTTCGATGAGGTTGCCGTCCGG
>JAFOIR010000308.1 GCA_017420625.1 Bacillota bacterium | reverse complement strand
GATTTCTTATTTTCCAGCCTATCAAAGACGGCCAAACAAGGTGCAAAGCGGTACCCATCCGACGGTCAAACAGGCTGTGGCAGCCTGTTTCGCAATGACCCCGTCAGCCTATATTGATACTTCTGTCCAGTCACAGCCCCCTCCGGGATGTTCTTTAATGCTTCTCGCATAGTGACCTTGTAAGGACGAGGATGCGGGAACTCGAAATCATGAATATTGAGATCCTTCCTGAATCCCACAATGATAACTCGCTCTCTATCCTCTGGAACCCCATAGTCCCTTGCGTTGAGGAGCTTGTAGAACACATCATAGCCGCAGTCTGCAAACTCTGCCACAATAGCGTCGATAATGCTTCCGTTCCCCATTGTCAGAAGACCTTTGACATTTTCTCCAACAAACATCAATGGCTTTTTGGCTTTCACGATTCGCACATAATGCTTGTAAAGCACATTTCTCGAATCATCGATCTTACGCGGACCACTCAATGAAAACCCCTGACAAGGAAAACCGCCGAGCATGATATCGGCGTTCGGAATGTCAGATGCATCCACTTTGGCAATGTCGCCACACACTACCTTTGCTTTGCTCCAGTTCTCATGAGTTTTACAGGCATCCGCTTCGAAGTCATTCGCCCATATCGTCTTGAAACCTGCATTCTCGAACCCCATGTCGAGTCCGCCGGCCCCAGAGAATAGGCTGATTGCCGTAAATTCTCTCACGTTTCAAACTCTCCTTATTCTATTGTTATCGCTGTTGCACCCATAGTCGGTCGTACAGTCCGTTTTAGTATAGCACAGAAGTACAGATATTTCAATTCAAACATCAATTGCCGAAACATGTTTCAGCCTTATCCTTAGCCATTTCTTATTGCTATAAAGAAAGCCGCCCGTGTGTTTGGACGGACGACTTAGGTATAAAATATCGACGATATTTTTTCATATGCTGTTTTCCAGTTCAAGACCTGATGAAATCACGCAACCCGGTATTCGCCGCAGCTATCATTGTCGTGAGCCATTCCCCGATGACCGGGACCATGAAGATTACGAACCCAGCGGCGATCATCTTTATTGCCTCCGGACCGGAGACCAGTCCAAAGGCCAGACTGGAGATTCCGGTCAGGGCAAAGATGAATGCCAGGATTCCCAAAATCACCCCGGATATACTGTTCAAGAAGATCCCAACCCACTGGATTACCGTCAGCGCAACGACAACAGGGAACAACAGGATCTTCGCAATCACCTTCAGGACGACCATACCAAACACCCCCTCATATAGCCGCCGGAAGCACATCCCTCCGGCCATCATACGCTTCGCCCTTCTTGACTATGGTAGGCTGTCCTTCAGGCGAGTCGGCAACGACCAGATAAACGCCGTTGCTCCGGTCTTCCTGCCGGATCTCTTCCTTCATGGCTTCGATCTTGGCTTTCTTTTCGGCCTTGATCCTTGCCTCATACGCTTTCTGCCAGCCGCTTTCTTTGCGGCGAAGATATGCGGCATGGGCCTTGGCCTTCCGCTTGCGTTCGATCTCCATGGCCTCAAGCTCTTCAGCCGTCGGCTCCTTCACGAAATCCGGAGGAAGGTACTTGCCGATGAAGTTGAAATAGATCTCGATCTCCTGTGAGCAGTTGATAGACCCCTTCACGTCGCGTTCATGGACGAGGATCTTGTCGATCAGTTCAAGAAGCATCTGGTTTGTAAGCTCTTCAAAGTTTGCGTACTTGTCGATGAGTGTTATAAACCGCTCGGCGTTATGGGCATTGTGGTTGTATTCCTGAACCGCCTGCTCACAGCTGCGTACTTCCTCGGTCATTTTCTTGCGTTCAGCTTCATAGGACGAGGACAGGAACATATAGCGTTCGTCCGGGAGCTTGCCAAGGATATTGTCCTCATAGATACGGCAGATCAGCTTTTCCAGTTCATCCAGACGGCGGTTATCGGCCTCAATAGTCTGCTTAAGCTTTACGATATCGGCAGAGCTTTTCTTGTCCTGTGCTTCGATTACGGTTCTGGTAAACGCCTCACGGTCGATCATTGAATACTCGGCTATCGCTTTGAGCAGTTCCTTGATGAGGATCAGCACATTTTCCTCTGAAACCCTGTGCTGTGTCGGGCAGAGTTTTCCGATCGGGACCTTTGAATAAGCGGAACAAGTGTACTGAGGCTCACGCTTGCCGTTGTTGACCCTATGGACATACATTTTCGCGCCGCAGTCAGCACAGTACATCAATCCGGTCAGCAAATGGATCTCGCCCCATCCGTCCGGATACCGCCGGACATTACTGCGGATCTTTTGGACCAGATCGAAAGTGAGCTGGTCGATGATCGGCTCCTGCGTGTTCTCGAAGATCACCCAGTTATCCTGAGAAACATAATGGCTCTTCTTATCCTTGAAGTGCTTCGCGGTCTTGAAGTTGACCGTATGGCCCAGATATTCCGGTTTCCTGAGAATGCTTACAACGGTCGAAGAGGACCAGTTGTATGGATCTTTGAAGGTCTTGCTCTTATTCAGACCCTGGCCGAACCTTGCCATATGGACGGCGGGGATCTCTACCTTATCACTCTTCAGGATCTGGGTGATCTGGTACGGACCATAACCTTCAATGGTCAGTCTGAAGATCCTGCGGACCACTTCGGCAGCTTCCTCGTCCACGATCCAGTGATTGCCGTCATTTTCATCTTTGAGATAGCCATAGGGACAGGTGCTTGCGACGTGTTTGCCGGAGTTGCCCTTGGCCCGGAATACGGACTTGATCTTCTTGGACGTATCCCTCGCGTACCACTCATTCATGATGTTGCGGAACGGAGTGAAATCATCGTCACCCTTGAAGGTATCTACGCCGTCATTGATGGCGATCAAACGGACACCTTTCTGCCGGAGCATCTCCATGACCTGACCGACCTTCAGATAGTCGCGGCCCATTCTGCTCATGTCCTTAACGCAAATTATGCCGACGTTTCCTTTATTGACCTCATCCATCATTTCCATGAAGCCCGGACGGTCAAAGCGGGTGCCGGAGATCCCGTCGTCCGTGAAATGCACCGGACATGGCAGATCGTTGGCCTTTGCGAAGTCCATGAGCATCCTTTTCTGGTTGCTGATACTGTTCGATTCGCCCTGAAGCTCGTCGTCACGGGACAGACGTTCATACAAGGCTGTGATGTTGCCTTTCTGCATAGCAACGTCCTCCTTTCTTTGCTATGTAAAAACCTCTAAGATCGGACCAACACGGACTTTTCTGTCTCCTGTGTTAAATCTTCTCTTAGAGGTTATTACTCCGGCTGCAAGCTTATATTTCTTGTACTGCCTGACCGCGAAGTGCTTCGGGTCCTTTTTCTCCAGGTTCTCAAACATGATATCCACCGGGTTCTGGAACTCCTCATCATCCTCGCGGACCTCCATGGCGTTGATGAACTCGATCAGCGTGGCAAAGTTCTGCTCCTCTTTCGGCGCCTCGTAGTGGATATAGCCGATCAGTGCACAGTAAAGGAGGGTCTCCGCTTTCGTCCAGAATTCGTCACCGGATTTGCCGTCGCCTTTGGTGTTGGCGATCAGTGTGGTGACGAGCTTCAGGATGTCCTTCTCGCTGTGGATATAAGCGAAGGGGTTGTAGTGCATGCTCTTTTTGAAATTGATGGTGTTCAGGATCCGGATCTCGTAGCCGTTCTTCTGCAGGGCGTGGCCGCACTCCAGAACGATGGTCCCTTTCGGATCAGTGACCACGTAGCTTGAATGCATCTGGAGAAGGTTCGGTTTCAGCCAGAACCTTGTCTTACCGGAACCGGATCCGCCGACGATCAGGACGTTCTTGTTCCTGGCATTCGCCGGATTC
>JAFOIR010000307.1 GCA_017420625.1 Bacillota bacterium | reverse complement strand
GCTCCGATCTTTTCATTCAGATACACTCTGTTTTTCATCTCTTCCAGCATGTTCCGTTTGAATTCATCGGAAAGTTCCCGGATCTGCAAAGTAAATCCCATGGGTTCCAGGTACATATTCTCTTCTCCGTATGCTTTGTTTCCAAAATACATTCTTCTCGGGAAGCTCCGATCGCCCAGATCCTTCAGGAATGCTTTCAGCTGCTTTTCCCGGTACAGACGCATACTCTCGGCCAGATTCTTATAAAGAGGATCATTCTTTGTTTTTCCAGCGTCCTCCAGAAGCGGGATCATCTCCTGCAGGATGCTGATAGCCATTGCCGAGTTCATATGAGATTCAGCACTCTGAACCACCAGATTGTAAGGTGCCGGAATAAGATGATAGACCATGTCGTTCCAGTCAGCATTCCAGAGCTTGATAAGTCCATGCGGACCGGTGCCGATCACATGCTGCAGATAGAAGAAGCAATTTCGAAGATGATCGATCAGTCTTCCTTCTCCGGCACCTTTTCCAGGAGAATACGGAACTTTCTCCTCCAGGAACGCAAAATCTTTCGTCACCCGCAGATATTCAGCAATCAACAGGAAAAAATAAAGCTGCTGATCACTGGGTGTAAAATACAGGTTGTCTGCACTGCCGACTCCATATTCACCCCAGCGGATCTCACCGTAGGAAGTGATCCGTTTCAGCATATACCGGATCGAGCTTTTGGCCAGTTCCTGATGATAATAGATGAGCGGGAGTGTATGCTGGAAATTATCGCGGGATCCCAGATGCATGCCCAGTGTATAATCATAAAACGTTCCCTGCGGAATTTTTGTTTCCTGATAATAGTGACTGTAGGTCGCCATCGCTTCCAGTACATAGGTGTTCCAGATCAGTTCCCTCTGAAGAACCTCATCCTTCTCTTCTGTAAAGTTCGGAAGCACCTCTTTCCACATTTTCGGAAACTCCGTACAATCCGTACCCTGTCTGTAGCCCTGCGACTCGGGGGTATCTCCTGTATAGGGGAAATAGAAGCCGGTAGAGAAATATAACAGCTTTCTTTCTCCCGCCTTCAGGGTCATTTGGCTTACGATGCCAACCCTTCTGTCCGATCCTTCGACCTGAAGATTCTGCGAAAGCGGCTGAATAAAGACTGTTGGCGGGAATCCATCGACCGGGGTCTGTGTATAAGGATCCGGACAAAGCAATGGATCTTCCGCTTCCGCTGAAATGGTGACTTCTGCGAGATCTGAACAGACATTCGTTTCATAGCGGAAGTGAAGCCCGCTTAGTTCCAGTTCCGGATTGCCAAGTTCATCGATCGTAGCTACGCCGTACATGTACTGTGCGAAATTCACCGACAGGCCTTCTCTGTATTCCACTTCCATCGTCCGGTCCGATTCATTGCAGATTTCAACCCTGGTACAGAATGAGCTTTTACCCGTGTTATAATGCTCGGACGGAGCAACACCGATCGTACGAGTCAGTCTGATGCCGTCCGGATGATAACTGTACCTCGCATAGCCGCATCCGAATGAACGTTCGCAGCTTTCAGAATCTTTTGCCAGAGAGTCCAACCCACAAAGATCATATGCTTTTTTGTCAATCAAAACAGAAGCATAGTTCATGCCGCTTCCCGGTACTTTGCCGGCATTCAGCCTTGCCCAGGAACGCTGTCCTGTGATGAGCTCATAGGCTCCGCTGACATGGGTAAACAATGTAAGCTGATAATTACCGAGCAAAAACCACGGATCCTGCGGAAGACCTGAGTCTTTTCCTGCTTTATCCAGCGCATGAAAAGGCAGATCACCGGTATAGCGGAAGGACGGAAGATGGTTCTCATCCCAGCAAAAATATCCAATCCTCTGATTCATCTGTTTTCCTTTACTTCTCTTCTTCCGAATAGGTGTCATCGACAGCGATCAGATTCTCCGGACGTTTTTCCTCCGGTCCGGGAAAACTGTCGCAGATCAGTTCCTCGAAGTCTGATGTCTCACAAAGACGCATAAAGCCTCGGGCAGAAAACTTGCTGGAATCCAGCACCAGAAAGCACCGCTGCGCCTGCTGCATGGCAAGTCTCTTCATTTCCAGACTTTTCATCTCGGTCGAACAAACCATCCTGCGATCCAGATCCACACCGGAACATCCCAAAAATGCTTTGTCAAAGTAGAACTGCTTCACCTGATCCTGTGCGATCATTCCGACGTTCATTTCATAATAAGGAAGATACTCTCCGCCGATCAGGATGATTCGGGCTGTGGGATTGACCAGCTGCCCGATGAACATCGTACTGTACGTAACGATCGTCACATTGCGGTTCATCAGCTCCATCGCGAGTGGGATCATGGTCGTCCCTGCGTCCAGAAAAACCGTTTCCCCATTCTGTACCCTGGACGCAGCAAATGCAGCGATCCGGCTTTTGACATCCATACGGATCGGCAGTCTCTGCTTCATAGTAAGCTCAGCTTCTTCAGCCTCTTCCAGTGAAGCGGCACCGCCCTGCACTCTTCTGAGTTTGCCTTCCGCTTCCAGCTTCTC
>JAFOIR010000306.1 GCA_017420625.1 Bacillota bacterium | reverse complement strand
GTGAACTCTGTAAAAAGAAGTCATGTTCTATACGATCCACATCAAACTCCGTGTAGTCCCGCGATTTAAGATTCTATCCGACCGCAAAGCTGCGGCGATTTAATTTCTAAGATTCTAGTTTCCGCATTTTGAAGCGTGCTGTTTTTTGCAGCGCGCTTTTTTCTTGCGCTCAATCCTGTCCTCCGTTATAGTTTTCGATGCAGGCATAAAAAAGAGGAGGAAGAACCCATCCAGCCAAAGATCCGTTCTTCCTCCCTGCACCCTGCCATGCTCTAAAAGGGTCATGCCCTACTCTCGAAAGACGCATGGGTATGGAATACACTGTTATGATAAGAAAGAACCTGATCAGTTGCAAGCTAATTCGTGAAAAAAGATGTGGAAATTCTATTTTCAAGGCATGCATGGGCCATCTGCGCCCAGGCACCCAGGTCTGTCCCTACTGCGGATGTAAGGGCGAATGCCGTATCCATGCTTACTATGGCCGTACCCTGATCGATTTTGTCGATGGGAAACCAGTGAAGGCCAGTCTCTGCGTTCTCCGTCTCATTTGCCGGCACTGTAAGCATCCCTCTACACATGCTGTACTTCCGGATCCCATCATTCCCTATTGCAGGCACAGCCTCTTCTTTATCCTACGGGTTCTGGCTGAACATGCCCTTCGGTTCCGCTCAGTAGAACGCATCTGCGAAGTCTTTGACATCTCTGTACGTACTTTTTACCGCTGGCAAAAACTATACGAAGAACACCGGGTTCTTTGGCAAGGACTTCTTGCTGCCGTTGAATCGAACCTGAAAGCTTCCATCCAGGAACTGATCCGGAAAGAACCCTTCAGCGCCTTCGCAGCCGGATTCTTCCAGCTGACAGGATTATCCCTGTTGCAGTCCCATAGAAACCCGTCACGTTCCCCGCGGAACAGAAAACCCGGCACTTCTGTTTTTCCATGACCACACGACACGTCCATGGCCAGCCCTGTTTCCGCCATCTATGATGGGGAAAAGGAGGTAAAGCACCATGAGCAGCAATGAATCTATCACTCGTGCGGCAGAAATCGCACAATTCCGCTTCGGACTGATCGCACCGGTCATCCAGGGCCTGTTTCCTGATGCCTCAAGAATAGCCTTCTATAAGCGGATCACCGAAAACCCCATTGTTTTTCCGGATGGCATAGCCAGGGAGCTGAGTTACAAGACACTTGAAAAATGGGTCTCCAACTATCAGCGTGAAGGGATCGATGCCCTTATGCCTTCAGAGCGGTCAGACAAAGGAACGACCCGTGTGCTCCCGGATACGGCCATTGAGGAAATCTATCGCCTGAAACAGGCTTTCCCCCGTCTTAATGCCACGCAGATCCACGCCCAGCTTGTCCGGGATGGCTTTATTCCGGAAACAGTCAGCGTCTGTGCCGTACAACGCTTTGTCCGGAACAATGACCTGAAATCCGCCCGCAATCCCACCATGCAGGACAGGAAAGCCTTTGAGGAAGAAGCCTTTGGTCTCATGTGGCAGGCGGACACCTGTTACTTCCCCCATATCACGGAGGATGGAAAGTCCCGCAGGGTCTATGCTGTCTGTATTATCGACGACCACTCCCGTCTCATCGTCGGTGCCGGGCTGTTTTACAATGATTCTGCCGCAAACTTCCAGACAGTCCTGAAGAAGGCGGTTGCTACTTTTACCATTCCGACAAAGTTATATACGGATAACGGCGCGCCGTATGTCAACGAGCAGCTCAGCCTGATCTGCGGGGCAATCGGGACGGTGCTCCTGCACACGAAAATCAGGGATGGCGCTTCGAAGGCCAAGATTGAACGATTTTGGAGAACCTGCAAAGAAACCTGGCTCTATGGCCTCGATATGGAAAAGATCCACTCCCTCAAGGAATTCAATGATCTTTTTCAGGAGTTTATCCGCTCCTATAACACTTCCCGGCATACCGGCATCAACTGTACACCCTTTGAGCGCTATCAGGCCTCGAAAGAACATGTCCGCCCTGCAAAGTCAATGGAATGGCTGGATGAATGCTTCCTGAACCGTATTTCCAGAAAAGTCAGGAAAGATGCTACCGTATCAATCGACAAAGTATCCTACGATGTCCCTGCACAATTCATCGGACAGAAAGTGGATATCCGTTTCCGTCCCGGTGAAATGGATTCGGCCGTTGTCCTTTTTGAAGGAAAGTCCTGGCCGATCCGTGTAACGAACAAGAATGAAAACTGCCACACAAAGCGAAACAACCCCGTAACGCTTGACTACACAAAGCTTGGAGGGAAGAGCTATGGCCATGTTTAATCCGTACTATTCCCTTGCTTTTAATCCCTTTGACAAACAGCAGGTAAAGGAATCGGACGCTTTTATCTCAAATGACTACACGGAAATGATGTCCCGTTTGAACTACCTGAAGGACACCCGGGGCATCGGGCTGTTTACTTCTTCCCCGGGTAAGGGAAAATCATTTTGCCTGCGATGTTTTGCAAAAGAGCTTAATCCAGGCCTGCATCATATGGAGTATATCCCTCTCTCCACCATTACCGTTGCAGAGTTCTATAAAGAACTCTGCACGATTCTCGGTGTCAGTGATAAAGGCGGGAAACCAGGACGCTTCCGCTCCATACAAGAGCAGATCTACTACCTCTATCATGAGAAACGGCAGCCGCTGCTCCTTGCGATTGACGAAGCTCAGTTCCTCTCAACCAGTATTTTGAACGATATCAAGATGCTGATGAACCAAAAATACGATTCTGTCAACTGTTTTACACTGATCCTGTGCGGAGAAACCTACCTGAACCACACCCTCAATAAGAAGATGCATGAAGCGCTTCGTCAGCGCATCACCGTCCATTATGATTTTCGGGGACTCTCCGATGACGAGGCTGTCCGCTACATTATCCATAAGCTTTCCTGTGCCGGTTCATCAAAGGCCATCATAGAGGAAGCCGCCCTTATGGCCGTTGCCGGCCATGCCCACGGAAACCCGCGAGTGATTGACAGTGTCATGACGGACGCACTCAACATCGGCGCGCAACAAGATAAAAAGTGTATTGATACCGATGTAGTCATGGCCGCCGTCAGCAATCAGAACCTTGACTAACAGGAGGGATTCTATGCATACATTTACATACTTTTGTATGGAGCCGGACGGCCAGCTGGAACTCCGTCTGGCGACATGGGAGATTCTTCATCTCGAACCATACCTGGAAGAGCTTCGGATCACGACACATGATCATACTTTCGGTGTCATTATCGGCTCTGCCTGGCTGGCCAGTTTTGTCTGCATACCGGATTTTGGAATCTGCTTTACTGTCAGCAGTCTTCTGGATATAGAGAATTGCAGGAAACATCTGGCAGAAAGCCTTGATGAAGAAAACGCGCAGGCAATTGCTTCAGGTCTTTTCTGTTATGCGTCCTGAAAGTTATGATGTGGCTATGGGCTGAGGCCTGTGGCCACTTTTACTATAGGTAAAATCTTTTGCGCTGCTATATCCGCTCATAATATGCAGTTATGCCGATAATAACATGTTGTTAAAGATCCGACTGCACTGTTGTATAGGAGTTTATGCCGATTTTAATTCGCAGGCACCGCCTCCCTCAATTCGCCGTTTTACAATCTGCCAGGCTTTGATTGATCGATCCGATATCCTCATTCATTTCTGCCATGATCGTAAGGATATTCACAGTTGACGGTATCAATTCTCCGAT
>JAFOIR010000305.1 GCA_017420625.1 Bacillota bacterium | reverse complement strand
TGGTGCTGGTCAAGAGCATTGACCGCATAGGCCGCGAGTGGGGCATGACACAACGGTACATCGACCTGCTTGCAGAGCACAGGGTCAAGCTCCTTTGCATCAAGGAGCGGTGCTTGTTCAGCGATAAAGCCGTTTCCCAATTTTGAGCATAAAAAATGCGGAGTGTCCATTACAGGATACTCAGATCCCATAAGGACACTCCGCATGCTCATACTGATAGCTCCTTCCTAATTTTTTCTATCACTTGAGGATATGCTGAGAAAGGCTCAATTCCGCTCATCACCTCAAGAAGCGCAATTTTTTCATCTTTAGTACCGCTGGATTCAAGCATTGAATACAATGCTGAAGCTATTTCGTCATCGCCCTGCGTCTGCTCATTTCTCAGTTGCTCATCGTTATTAAGATCAACATATAGCTGATTTAACGGCAACCCGCGTTCAATTTGCTGCAGCAAGGAATAGAGCGGTTTTTCCAGATTCGGATCTTGCAACAACATTTGCTTTATCATCGGATGATCTCTGTTTATTTCATAATAGATACCACCCTGTGTGTTTTTCATTCTATTCCAAACATGAATTGTAGTATCGCTTACTTCCTTTTTTCCCCTAAAAGTCCATGTCCTTTTGCTTCTTTCTGCAATACGGTCTATGATTACTTCAAGGTTTTTTCTAACTTCTGCTGGAGGAAGCGCAGAAGACTTTTTTATGTCCAAAGTCCATAGTTCATCTAAAGTATTTGGGATATCTACTTGAATACGAGCAAGCTTTGATAAGTCACCTTGCCTCATCATGCGAAACCACGTCCCCCATACCAAAAGCCGCTTATTTCTATACACATAGAAGCCCTGTTGCTTACGCAGTCCGTCTTTGCCTCCAAGTTGCTTTATTTCTTCAGGCGACATCCTGGAAAGATGTGGAAGAATGTATGGCTTAACTATTATCTTTTGCCCGCGTATTACTAAAACCTCATCGTCCATAGGTTGAGTACTTTTGCTTTTAAGAAAAGGATCTAACGGAGGAACATTCTCTCCATTTATAGACAGTTTTAGTTTTGTAATGCCAGACTCGCCACTTAAGTAGCGATGATAAACAAGCGAAAGATGCTCTCGCACACTGTCAATTTTTCTTCCTAAAGCAAGTTCAAAGTTAATTTCTCCTGCCTTTAGCCTGTCTAACTTTTGCCAAACAACAAGTGTTCCAGTTTCATATTCCATCAAACTATCGTATTGAGGAATTGCCGACATTTCCTCCTCATCCAAAACCAATAAGGACCAATCACCTACTTCTGCGACATGATCTATGTCCCAGCGGCGACCTTGAATTGTGCCTCCTTGCTTAGTGATTACAGACAGGCATCTGCACTGGGATAAAGACGCGGTCTTTAAGCCTAATCCAAATCTTCCTAAATCCTTCTTATCTCTTTCATCGGAGGGATTTTTGCTTCCATATTGCATAGCAAGATCCAGTCCCTCTTCATCCATTCCATTCCCATTATCAAGGATTGCGATATAAGCACCATCAACTGGAAAGAAGAAAATATCAACCCTGTTTGCATTCGCCGCAATGCTATTATCAATAATATCAGCAACTGCCGCCTCCAACGAGTAACCTATGGCCCGCGTTGATTCAATCAACGTTGGAGCATACGGCGGTAAATTTTTTGTTTTCATATCATATTACCTCGTTTTTATATAACTCCTCTATCAAGTACAGAATATCATTATAGGTGTACATAAAAACGGACTTATATCTCTAACTATTGTTCTGTTCAATTCTTTTCCTCTATTGCTTCATCGGTCACAATCTCGCAGATATCACCGATGTCACATTTTAGTTCTTCGCAAATTCTGATCAATACATCTGTTGTGACGTTTGCGCCTTTCCCAAGCTTGGCAAGAGATGCCGAGCTTATCTTCGCCTTTTTCGCAAACTCTGTCTTTTTTAGATCTCTCTCAACGAGCATTACCCATAGTTTTTTGTACGATAATTTCATCGTGCCTCCTTTGGAATGTCCTTCCTCCAACTCGGCATAAAGCCATAAATGTGACCATCTCTCTCGTTTTTGTGATACGTTATTACATTGATTCCCTCAGCTTCAAAATTTATATTAGGTACAGCGTTCAGGTTATCGACAACAATAACTTGTCCTTTTCCCTGATTATCTATGAAATACCGGTAGAGACCATTTCGAATCGTCTCTTTATCCAGTTCTTCATCATCTTCATCAAGCCCCAAAAGGGGAGTATCAAGCATGAGGAACCCCGGTTTTATGTAGGCACCATCCCGATTGAAATACTCATAGAGCATCATAGCCACAACAGAATTCAAGAATGATCTGTATCCTTGCCCTTGATCATCGGATTTTGGTTCCCCGTCGACAAGAATATCGAAGGTAGAATAGTCCCAGCTGGCATATCCTCCAAGCCGGTAATTGCATGCTTTGAGGATTTTATTTAGGAGAACAGTAAAATTCGTACCAACTTCCGCTTCAAATTCCTTCTTAGGATGATAGAGAGGAGGATTCTTTTCCGGATTCAACTCCGATACTCTTTTTTTACCAAGAACCTCAAGTTGGCTGTTCACAAAATCGATACCTGTTTGCAACGTTGTATAATCCCGATACCGCTTCAAGCCCACCTGATAATCCTGAATTGCATGCTGTTTCTCCGCAAGAGCTTGATTAACTCCGGCTCGCCTAACATACAATTCTTCAATATTACACTGAATCTCTGCTTGCTCTTCCTGAACGCTTTTTACAGTAGCTACAATTACAGTCAATTCAGATGCGATCCTTCTTATTTCAGCATGGATAGCCTCCATATATGTATCATCTTTCTCAGGATGTACTTTACCTCCGCAAAACGGGCATACGTCATTTAACGGCACTCCCTGAACAGCCTTCTCACCCTTTGAAATAAAGTCAAGTCTTTGCAGGTCAGCTTTATATTGGCTGATGAGAGATTCGTAACGGCTTAACAGAATTCGGCAGTTTGCCTCTTTCTGTTGGAACTCCGAGAGTTGTTGTGCTATCGATTTGTTTTCTTCAATCAGTTCATTTACTTCTTGCTGTGCAGCTTGGACACGTGCGGTAAGCTCCTGCATTTCTTTTTCGATATCCGTACCAGAAAGCTCCTCAAGCTGCATGATATAACTCACACGTTGCTGTTTGAGGTCATTTGTTCTTTCTTCGATATAGTCAAGAATTCCCTGTCTTCTCGCTGTTGCTTTTGTTGGGTTTAGTATTTCTGCAATGCCTTTCTTGTAGTCCCCGGTAAGAAGGAACAATAGCGAAGCAAGAAGCGGAGTATCTTCGTAATTATTACCTTTGACGATTATCGAGGCAGACTTGGAGATTTCATCTTCATCAACGTAAAATACCCCTGCAGTATTTCGCCACGACATACGCTCTCTGCCGTAATAAGCACTCTTTGGAACTTCTATCGTTTCATCAAGGCCGAGAATGCGCAGCCATAAATCATTTAAATAATGTGCGCTAACCTTTTTATAATCTGTAGCATAGTCTCCATCATCAATCTCTTCATTTGATGAAGAAACGTGCACCACGTGCTCGTCCAGCTTTCTCGATAGACATATCTCACCATATCGTTCTGTAAGAAATACGCCTTCGATATCTGTATATCCCGTCGCCGGAGTATATGGTCTCTTATCATTACCAAACAGGTAATTGATGCATCTGAGTATCCACGTCTTCCCGGTATTGGATCTTCCTTGGATGATATTCAATCCTTCTGTAAATTCAACAACGCCATCAATTTTTCCGGCTCCGGATACACGGAGCTTTTTTATCATAAAAGTCTGCATCCTTAGCCCTCCTTCGCCTTGGTTGATAAATCGCTTATATACTCAAGAATCTCTTCATCTGAATATGCTGAAAAGCGGCTGTTTACAATCTTAGCGCCAATCACATAAGCCCTTGCATATGGAGACTGCAGTCCCTTATTGACTTGTTTCCCACGGGCATTAATGCTGTAGGCGAATCCATCTTTTGTATTCTCAACCATTAGAAAATTGTTCTTCACAGCGAGTTTGGCAGCCTCGGTGATTCTTTCACGTTTTGTAGTAAACTCAGAAAAACCGAACTCATTGTCCCCATGTAGGTTCTTATCTAACACCCGGCACTTTTTCCCGAATATACAAATGAAGTCCAGAGCTGCCATCCTATCGATGTTCATGGGCTTATTTACAGTCTCGGTCAAAAGAAGGATACGCAGCATATTCTCAAAAGGCGTATTGAATATTTTATTTCTCATATGGATCAACCCACGATACTATCGTCTTGTCATTCACGAGGATGTGAACAATTCCAAGCCTTTCTAAATTTCCAATCAAATTCTTTATTATCATAAGTTTTGATTTTGTAAGCTGAACGTCTGATATCTTTTTCAGTACTTCCAACAGGCGACGATAACCATTGTCGAAGTCATCATAATATGTAGTTTGAATTCCACTGAAAGCGTCTTCTTTGAGGATGTCAAACTGATTCTCCCCGTCCCCATACACCTCACTGATAGAACGCTGAATACTCTCCGCGCTCAAGTACGCCTTTCTCTGATTGTAAAAATTCGTCTGGTATTTGTTTGGCAAGGAAGGAATATCATCCACAGTCACTGTGTCACGTGAAAGAACTTCCGCATAGGCATCACAAAGTGCGGAAATGTATCCTGCCTCAAAATCGTAAATTTGGGCGTCGCTTAATTTAATAGGAAGCTCAATGACATCGCCATCAATGTAGAGCTTGCCATCCTCGCAGTAGACTCTGTCTCCTGCGAGATTTTTTATTGTCGGCTTTGGATCGTGAATTGTCAGCACGATATCAACATCATGGATTCCCTTGGCAAGACCACGATAAATCTGACCAAAGATATCCTGCACCGCTGATCCGAGCTCATCAACCTCAACGTCAAACCCTTTTCGTTTCAGAAACTTCTGAAGATGCTCTTTGTTTCCATCAAAGAGCCTGTCAACCTGATCTGCCAAATCAATCCCGTCATACAGGCTGCAGATTCTTCCGGCTCTTGCCTTCGATATCCACTTATCCTTATCGCCCTCAAGGATCTTATCAAGCATATTGATGGAGATGTTTTTCTCCATCGGATTATACTCGCCCAAATAGTCGGCTTCTTGCTCCTCATCAGTCATTGGGTCGCGAAGACAGTCTCTAACCAGTCTTTTCACAAACTCGCCAGCACGCCCGTTAGGATCCATATGCAGTTTTAACTCTTGCGCTATTTCATGAAAATACAATGCCGGTTAGCCTCCTTTTGACCTTTTAGGTCAAAGCGCGGTCAAACGCGTTTTCGACGAGAAAAGGCACACTTTATATAATAAAGAAAAACGTTAAAAAGTTCTTTCTCAGTATAGCACAAATTTTAGCGTTTTACAATCTGATTCACATCATCGCTTATAAATATTTTGCGAACGCAAAGAATTGTTTTAACCAATGCTGTGAATCATGCCCTGAGCAAGGCGTTAAAAGGCTCCAGCTCACCAACGTGATCGTTCCGAGTGCACAAAGAGGAACTGTTCGCCACGGCGGTGACGCTGACAACTGAATAAGAGACCAGCACGCGAACAGCTGGACGCAACTTGAAGCGGAGACATCGTTCTCCCGCGACGGGTGGGATTTTTGCGTCCATTTTTCGCTGCTGGCACCCAATACGGGGTCTCCGCTTCTCCACACAACCCAGCGGCTGTGGGGAAAAGGAGCCCCGTATTTTTATGAAAAAATTCGACAATCAGAGTAAACAGTATCGCATCTATCTGAAAGCCACCCGTGAATGGGTGGAAGTACCCGAAGAAGTCTACAAAGAGCACACCCGTTTCCATGACGCTTTCCGTAAGCGCCACCAGTCTCACGGCCAGTGCATCTGCCCGAAGAACAAGTTCTGGCTCTGCGACGCCGACTGCCTGACCTGTGAATTCCGTCGTGCAGGAGACCACATCTCCCTCGATTATACGACTGAGAATGAAGACGGTGACACGTGCTCTCCGCTGGATGCGCTGGCCGACACTGCGCCTTCTATTGAAGATGTTATTTGTGACAAGGCCGAGCTCGACCAGCTCTTTGCCCGTCTGAACGAGCTGATGCCTGAAGCGCAGGATATCGGAAAGCTCCGCCAGAAAGGTCTGACCGACGAGGCCATCGCTGAGGTCATCGGCATTAAGCGGACAACCTTCCGCTCTCGTCTTGCGAAGGCCAAGAAGCAGCTTGCTGCCGAATTCCCTGACCGCTTCTAAACCTATTTAATATGTACCCGCTCCGGCTGCCGTCATGGTGGCCGGAGAATTGTTACGAGGTGCTTTAGCAGCACTTTTAATTATTTGCTGCTTATCTTTCAAAAAAAATCTCATCCTCCTTCGTCAAACCGCCTGCCTCACCTCCAGTGGGAAGTGTAAGGAACAGCAACCCACCCACAAGTTCCGGAAGGAGGTGACGACATGTACGGAACAAACAACAGAAGCCCTGCGGACGCAGAAGTGATCGACGTTCTCATCGCGATCAGCAACGTATCCGCAAGACTGGCGAGGAAGCTCACGATCCTTGCCGCACAAAGCAAATCCGAGGAAGGAGGAAAAACACATGAGCAAAATGAAAGACATGGCCATGACCATCGAAGAGCTCCGCAGTGCTGCTGCCGCTATTAACGATGTGGCCGACTGGCTCACCCAGCAGTTCTCCGGGAACGCCGATGAGCCCAAGGAGCAGCCGAAGAAGGAGCCGGAGCTGAAGCTGGAGGATGTCCGCGCAGTACTGGCGGATATGTCCCGGAAAGGCCACACGGCTGAGATTCGCGCCCTACTCCAGAAGTACGGTGCCGCCAAGCTCTCCGGAGTCGACCCGGCAAACTACAAGGCGCTTCTGAAAGATGTGGAGGGACTGGATCATGCCTAAGCACGCATTACTCTCCGCATCATCGTCAGACCGCTGGATTCACTGCCCACCGTCCGCAAGGCTCTCCGAGACCTATGAGGATAAAGGAAGCGACTACGCTGCCGAAGGCACCGACGCCCACAGCCTGTGCGAGTACAAGCTGAAGAAGGCACTGGGCATGGAGGCAGACGACCCGACCGAACACCTCAGCTGGTTCAATCAGGAGATGGATGACCACGCGACCGGCTATGCAGCCTACGTGCTGGAGCAGGTCGAGGCCGCCAAGGAATCCTGCAGCGACCCCGTCGTCCTGATCGAGCAGCGCGTCGACTTCTCCCGGTGGGTAGAGGAAGGTTTCGGAACCGCCGACTGCATCGTCATCGCAGACGGCACCCTCCAGATCATTGATTTCAAATATGGTCTGGGCGTGCTGGTAAGCGCCGAGGAGAATCCCCAGATGATGTGCTACGCGCTGGGAGCTCTGGAGCTGTTCGATGACATTTACGACATCGACGCCGTCCGGATGACCATCTACCAGCCGCGCCGGGACAACCTCTCCACCTACGACCTGTCAAAGGAAGATCTGTACCGGTGGGCAGACGAAGTCTTAAAACCTGCTGCCGATCTCGCCTTTGCCGGTGACGGGAACTTCCTCTGCGGTGAATGGTGCGGTTTCTGCAAGGCCAAGAACGCCTGCCGTGCTCGCGCCGCTGCCAATCTGGAGCTCGCAAGGTACGACTTCAAACTGCCGCCGCTCCTCACCGACGAGGACGTCGAAGACATTCTCGGCAAGGTCGACGCTCTGGTGGCATGGGCTTCCGATATTAAGGATTACGCCCTGCAGCAGGCGATCAGCGGAAAGGTCTGGTCGGGCTGGAAGCTCGTCGAAGGCCGCTCCAACCGCAGGTACGTAAACGATGCTGCCGTCGCCGCAGCTGTTACGGAAGCTGGCTTTGATCCCTATGAGCAGAAGCTCCTCGGTGTCACTGCCATGCAGAAGCTACTGGGCAAAGCCCGGTTTGAAGAAGTCCTTGCTGGCCTCATTGAGAAGCCGCAGGGCAAACCCACTCTCGTGCCGGAGAGCGACAAACGTCCGGCCATGAACAATGCAAAATCTGATTTCAGTGAAAATTAAGGAGGACAAGATTATGTCTAAGAACACAACTGTTAAGAACCCCATGAAAGTCATCACCGGCGAGAACACCCGTTGGAGCTATGCCAACGTCTGGGAGCCGAAGTCCATCAACGGCGGCACTCCGAAGTACAGTGTCAGCCTGATCATCCCGAAGTCCGACACCAAGACGATCGCCAAGATCAAGGCTGCCATCGAAGCTGCCTACGTCGAGGGCGAGTCCAAGCTCAAGGGCAACTCCAAGAGCGTGCCGCCTCTCGCAGCCATCAAGACACCTCTCCGTGACGGCGACGCAGAGCGCCCGGACGATCCGGCCTATGCCAACGCCTGCTTCATCAACGCAAACTCTGCGACGGCACCCGGCATCGTGGACGCGGATCTCAATCCCGTGCTCACCCGTTCGGAGGTCTACTCCGGTGTATATGGTCGCGCCAGCATCACCCTGTACGCCTTCAACTCCAACGGCAACCGTGGCATCGCCTGCGGCCTGAACAACCTGCAGCTGATCCGTGCCGGTGAGCCTCTGGGTGGCAAGGCCAGCGCCGAGTCCGACTTCGCAACCGATGACGACGAAGATTTTCTCAACTAAGGAAAGGAGTGCCAAACCATGGAAAGCACCGTTATGATTTCATCCCTTCTCTGCAACATCCTGATCGGCTGCTTCTGCCTCATGATCATCTCACTCACCATCTCTGGAATCCAGACCATCGTGAACGAGCACAAGCGCGAGAAGCGTGAGGAGAAGAAAGCGCTGCAGGACGACGAGTACCACGCCAAGCGCATGGAAGCTCTGAAATAAGACTCCGGGAGTGGTGGCCTTGCCGCTGCCACTCCCTTTGACAAACGAGGTAAATGATATGGAACAGATCATAAATATGTCAAACGAGCTGATTGCAGTCATAGTGAACGTCATTTTCTTCCTTGTTGTCTACGGGACAATTTTCTACATCCTCGGTGTGATCATCATCGGAATCGTCAAGACCGTCTATGACAAATTCAGTCCCATCTGGAAGAAATGGTATCAGGACATGAAACGCAAAAAGCGCTGAACACACCGGGCGGCAGGGAGTCTCTCTGTCGCCCTTTTGGAGGTACAACATGAAAACACTCAGCATAGATATTGAAACCTACTCCAGCGTCAGTCTTCAGAAGGCCGGTGTCTATCGCTACGTGGAGGCACCGGATTTTGAGATCCTGCTATTCGGATACAGTGCGGACGGCGCTCCCGTGCAGGTGATCGACCTTGCCTGCGGCGAGAAGATCCCCTCGGAGATCCTCGACGCCCTGACGGATGATGCCGTCACCAAGTGGGCATTCAATGCAAACTTTGAACGGATCTGCCTGTCCCAGCATATGAAGGCGCTGGGCTTAAGCCTCGATCCCTTTCAGGACAATCATCCTCTCTCGGAAGAATGCGCCCGTTACCTCAACCCGGAGGGCTGGCGCTGCACCATGATCTGGTCGGCCACGATGGGACTGCCCCTCTCGCTGGAGGGCGTCGGTGCCGTGCTCGGCCTTGAGAAACAGAAGCTCACCGAGGGCAAGGATCTGATCAAATACTTCTGTCAGCCCTGCGCTCCCACGAAGACCAACGGCCAGCGCACCCGGAACCGCCCCTTCCATGCTCCGGAGAAATGGGCTGCCTTCAAACGCTATAACATCCGGGACGTCGAGACGGAAATGTCTATCCAGCAGAGGCTTAAGAAGTTCCCGGTGCCGGATGCCGTCTGGGACGAGTACCACATCGATCAGGAGATCAACGACCGTGGCGTCGCTATCGATCTTCCCCTTGTCCGGCAGGCTATCGACATGGATGCCCGTTCCCGGTCAGAGCTGACAGAGGCCATGCGGCAGCTCACCGAGCTGGAGAACCCGAACAGCGTCCAGCAAATGAAGCAGTGGCTCGCGGACAACGGCATGGAGACTGATAGCCTCGGCAAGAAGGTCGTGGCAGAGCTCATCAAAACGGCACCGCCTGAGCTGCAGCGCGTCCTGATGCTCCGGCAGCAGCTCGCCAAATCCAGCGTCAGGAAATACCAGACGATGGTAACGGCTGTCTGCGCCGATGGCCGTGCCTGTGGCATGTTCCAGTTCTATGGAGCCAACCGCACAGGCCGCTGGGCAGGGAGGCTGATCCAACTGCAAAACCTGCCGCAAAACCACCTCCCGGATCTGGCGGAAGCACGTGCCCTTGTCCGCTCCGGTGACTACGACAGTGTCGAAATGCTGTATGAGGATGTGCCGGACACGCTCTCGCAGCTGATCCGGACGTCCTTCATTCCCAGAAACGGCCAGAAGTTCATTGTCTCGGACTTTTCTGCCATCGAAGCACGCGTCATCGCATGGATGGCCGGTGAACAGTGGCGTCAGGAGGTCTTTGCCAAGGGCGGCGACATCTACTGCGCCTCGGCCAGCCAGATGTTCAAAGTCCCGGTTGAGAAGCATGGCATAAACGGCCACCTGCGGCAAAAAGGCAAGATCGCGGAGCTCGCCCTCGGCTATGGCGGCTCGGTCGGTGCCTTAAAAGCGATGGGCGCTCTGGAGATGGGCTTGTCGGAGGATGAGCTTCCCCAGCTTGTGGATGCATGGCGGCAGTCGAACCCGAAGATCGTGTCCTTCTGGTGGGACGTCGACCGGGCGGCTATGGAGGCCGTCAAATTCCACCACGCCACCAAGACACACGGCATCCTCTTTTCCTACCGCAGCGGCATGCTGTTTATCACGCTTCCCTCCGGAAGGAGCCTCGCCTATGTGAAGCCCAAGGTTGGTACAAATAAGTTCGGCGGCGAGTGTATCACCTATGAAGGCGTCGGCGGCACAAAGAAATGGGAAAGGCTCGAATCCTACGGAGCCCGGTTTGTGGAGAACATCGTACAGGCGACCTCCCGTGATATTTTGTGCTACGCCATGAAGACGCTCCGCTGCTGCAGTATTGTCATGCACATCCACGACGAGCTCGTGATCGAGGCCGATCCCCGGATGTCGCTTGAGGCGGTCTGCGAGCAGATGGGCAGGACGCCCCCGTGGGCAAAAGGCCTGCTCCTTCGAGCTGACGGCTATGAAACAGAATTTTATAAAAAAGACTGAGCCTCCTTCGTCAAAAGCAGGCTGTCACCTCCAGTGGAAAGTGTAAACCGGCGGTGGCAGCCTTTGCTTTTACCGCCTTCACTATCTCAATAGAACAGGAGGTAAAAAATGTACGAGATAAGAGAAAGCATTCGCAGAATCGATGGCATTGATATTCCAACCTACTCAAGAGAGGTTTGTGGCGCAAACATTCTCGATGTTGAAGCTGGAACTAATGGCTATCAAGGTGGAGATACCGGTCACGGAAGCCGAACTTACTTCAGAATCACGAATTGTGGTGGTACGGATATTCAAATCAGATCATACGGACATAGAGGTACCGATGGCTTCGAAGTAATCCTCGGCGGTGACAGTGAACTCGAAACCATTATCCGGGCACTGAAGTTCATCACTAAGGTGCTGGAGGAAGAATCCAAGGAGGTGTACGATTGATGTTTACCCTCTATAGCGCAGATATCATAGGCAGTCCAAGCAACTGCTCCTACCCTCACAAGCACGACGTGACAGATCAGGCCTCTCTCAGGGAAGCCGTCTGCCACGATTACGTATGTGCAGAATACCAGAACAACTATCGCAATAATGACAACTTCATCGGAAGCGACTGCCTGCCGGTCGACTGCGACAACGACCACAGTGAAAACCCGGATGAATGGGTAAGCCCGGCTGACGTGGCTGCTGCCTTTCCGGGCGTCGCCTTTGCAGTCCACTACTCAAGGCATCATGAGAAGTCCAAGAACGGCAAAGCACCAAGGCCGAAGTTCCACGTGTTCTTCCCGATCGAAAGGATCACCGACGCAACAGAATACAGCAACCTGAAAAGGCTGGTAAGTGCCATCTTCCCGTACTTCGATACGCAGGCGCTGGATGCTGCCCGGTTCTTTTATGGGACAGCTGATCCGCAGGTCGAGGTCTTTGATGCACCGATGAATCTGACCTCATTTCTGGACGATGAGTTTGATGAGAACATGGACGGCGGCACCTACGGCAGCATCACCATACCGGAAGGCTCCCGGAACGCTACCATGTCCCACTACGCCGGAAGAATCCTGAAACGCTACGGCAACACCGAT
>JAFOIR010000304.1 GCA_017420625.1 Bacillota bacterium | reverse complement strand
TATTTTAATTTCTTTTTCTGATAGTTCTTCTTTTCTTTCATAGAGCTGATTATATCAGTATTGCCCTTAACAATCAAGAATGCATTGTGCAAAATACGGCAAAAATGCTCTGACCCTTTCTGTCAGGAAAATAGAGGATAAGCATTGCTGAAAAGCAGGGCTTATTCTATAATACAAAATATATGGGAATGGGAGAGGAGGCAAAACGGATATATGAACGAAAATACAGATGCAGGCCTTAATGTTGCGGGCAATCTTTCAAAAGTCTGCGGCAGGATCAAAGCAGCCTGTGAAAGATCAGGCCGAAGTTATGAGGATGTGACTTTGGTTGCAGTCAGCAAAACGAAACCTTTCTCTGATATTCTGGAAGCTGCTTCCTCGGGAGTCATCCATTTTGGGGAAAACTATGTTCAGGAACTGATGCAGAAGATCGAGCAGAACAACAGCCTCGAAGAGCCGAGACCGATCAAGTGGCATATGATCGGGCATCTTCAGAAAAACAAGGTGAAATACCTGATCGGACAAACGGCGCTGATTCATTCTGTTGATTCGAAATCTCTGGCAGAGCAGATCGAAAAAGAAGCGGCCAAAAAGAACCAGATCGTTCGGATCCTGCTGGAAGTGAACGTAGCAGAAGAAGAGAGCAAGTGGGGCTTTACTTCTGAAAGCATCCTTCAGGCGGCTCGGGAGATATCCCTGCTTCCTCATATTGCGGTTCTTGGTCTGATGACATCTGCACCGATCACAGATGATCCGGAAACAAACAGAATCTACTTCCGCAGGCTTAGATCACTAGCTCAGGAACTCGCGGAAAACAAGCTGCTTGCCGCATCCGATCCTGATTTCCACGTCCCTGTTCTTTCCATGGGTATGAGCGGTGATTTTGAGGTTGCAGTAGAAGAAGGCGCTACCATGGTCCGCGTGGGAACAGCGATCTTTGGACATCGATCATGAGGAACAGCTATGTCTGACAGTTTATCCTATCGTACACTGGGGCAGGACAACCCTAAGGGACTGCCCAGAATTTTCTTTAGCAGTCATCCGGATGATTTTGAAAAGTATTTCGAAATGGTATGGAAATGGATCAATGAATTCCAGAAAGCTGCCTTGTTTTATGAATCTCCGGATAAAGAAATGCCGCCTGATCAGCTATATGCTGATCTTGAGACCATGCAGCTGATCATTGTGCCCATCACGACGAAACTGCTGCAGGATCCAAACAGGACGATGGAGATCATTCTGCCTTTTGCGAACCAGGAGAAGATACCGGTTCTTCCCCTGATGATGGAACAGGGTCTGGATGATCTTTTCAACCGGAAGATCGGAAATATTCAATATCTCGCGCCTTTTAACAGTGATCCAACTGCGATACCGTTCAAGACCAAGTTCAGCCGGTATCTTGAGAACAGCTTTCTCAGCAATGAGATGATCCGGAAGGTCCGGGATGCATTCGATGCGTATATTTTCCTGAGTTATCGGAAGAAAGATCGAACCTCTGCGCAGGAACTGATGAAGCTGATCCATAAAGACAGATCCTGTCGGGATTTCGCGATCTGGTATGATGAGTTTCTGGTTCCGGGTGAAGATTTCAACGATGCGATTCAAAAAGCCTTGGCGGAAAGCAAGATGTTCGCGCTCGTGGTGACTCCGAATCTGCTGGAAAGACCGGCCGGACATCCCAACTATATCATGCAGTACGAATATCCGCAGGCATTGGAGTCGGGCAAGCCGATCCTTCCTGTTGAGATGGTTGAAACGGACCGGGCGGGGCTGGCCGAGACTTTTGAAGCGATGCCCGAATGCATCAACAAGACACGCGCTGAAGCGATCGCAGGATGGATCACAGATCACGCATACGATATCGCGCTGCATGAGGACAGTCCACAGCACAACTATTTCATAGGATTGGCCTATCTGGATGGTATTGATGTAGAAGTTGACAGGGAAAGAGCCGTCAGGCTGATTACCGAATCGGCACAGAGCGGCCTGGAGGAAGCTATCCGGAAACTGGTTTTCATGTACCACGACGGAAACGGCGTTACGAGGGACTATCAGATTTCCATAAAATGGCGGCTGAAACTGCTGGAGGTGATCCGGCAGCAATATCAAAAAGGCCAGCGTGACCAAGGGGGCACGGTCCTGATCCGGGAGACCGGAGAACTTGGCGATGCATACATGGAAGCGGGGCAGCTTGAAGAGGCCAGGACGACCTATCAGGAAATGAAAGAACTGGCCAGCGAAGCGTCTTCACGGTATCCTTCGGATGAGACGAAGCAGCTGCTGGCGGACAGTTTGTATAAATTAGGGGAAGTATACCATTCGATGGGGATTCCTGACCGGGCAGTACAGTGGTATCAGGACGCGCTGCAGGTTCACGATGGCGAGGCCGGGAATCATAAGACCCGGTGGATCCTGTATAACAAAATCGGGGACGCGCTGCTCTCCCAGTTTGACCGGATGAGGGAAGGCCCGGCGATGCACGAAAAGGCGCTGGAGGAAATAACCGCTCTTGCACAGACAGAGTCGTCTCTGGATATCCGACGATCGCTGGCGATCAGTTACCGGAAGACCTTCGAGCTGGAGAAAGCGCTGGAGATTACGGAAGCGATCGCGGAAGAGACTGGTACGGTGGAGGACAGGAGAGAACTGTCCGTGCTGTATAATACGATGGGTTCGCAGCTTAGAACGGAAGAGCGCCGAAGCCAGCAGCAATGCTTTGAGAAAGCTTATGAGATCCGGAAAGCCATCGCGGATGAGACCGGAACCTTCGGAGCATACCGGGATCTGGCCAGGGTCTTTGAGAATCTTGGCGAGGCCGCGCGCAAAAAGGCGAATGATGAGGAAACCGGTTATGATCAGGCGATCGGATATTACACCCGCGCAGTGGAAATCCGGCGACGCCTGAATGATGAAATACACAGCGACAAGACTCGTTACGAACTGGCCTGGTCTCTTGTTTGCCTGGGAATTCCCGGTGATAAGAAGGCTTTGCGGGAAGCGGCGGAAATCTGCGATTCTCTGGTAAAGGAATATCCGAAGGACAGACGATACCGGATGATCCTCGGGCGGATCATGGAATTTCTGAATGACCCCGCGGCGAGAGAAAAGTACTGTCGGCACAGCTATCGATATGGATTGGATTATTGAGTAGGAGAATACAGAGGTATTACATGCTTGATAAAAAAGGATTTGATCTTTGGGCAGATGGGTATGATCAGATGGTAGGAGTATCGGATGAAGAAAATACCTATCCTTTTGCCGGATACAAAGATGTACTGGGAATGATCTTCAGGACGATCATGGAAAAACCGAATGCCATCGTCCTGGATGTTGGATTCGGTACAGGGACGCTGACAACAAAACTGTACGAAAACGGCTGTACGATCTACGGTCAGGACTTCTCATCCAGAATGATCGAAATAGCTTCTGAAAAGATGCCGCATGCAAAGCTGTATCAGGGTGATTTTTCGCAGGGATTGGCAGAACCGCTCCGGGAACAGAACTATGATTTCATTGTGGCAACTTATTCGCTGCATCATTTGACCGATGAACAGAAGATATCATTTCTGCGAGAGCTGCTTGACCATCTGAATCCCGGTGGACAGATTCTGATCGGTGATGTTGCCTTCGAAAGCCGAAGCCAGCTAAAGCAGTGCCGAAAGGAAGCAGGCAGCGAATGGGATGATGAAGAAATCTATTGTGTTGCGAATGAACTGAATAAGGTGTTCCCGCAGACTGTCTTTACGCCGGTCTCTTTCTGCGCGGGGGTCCTTTCTTTGACACGCAGTACGATCTGAAGGTGGAAGATGAAGATCATGGTGAGTGCCTGCCTTGCAGGCGTAAATTGTAAATATGACGGAAAGAATAACCGCAGTGAAAAGGTCGTCCGGCTGATGGAAGAAAATGAAGTCATTCTGATCTGCCCGGAGCAGATGGGAGGACTGCCGACACCGCGTGTCCCCTCCGAGATCAGAGACGGTGTCGTGATGAATAAGATAGGCGAGAATGTGGACCATGAGTTTCGCGCCGGGGCACAGATGGCGCTGGAGATCGCCCTGAAAGAAAAGCCGGATCTGATCGTGCTGCAGTCGAGAAGTCCCAGTTGCGGAGTC
>JAFOIR010000303.1 GCA_017420625.1 Bacillota bacterium | reverse complement strand
AGTGCAGCCAGCGCTCGGATAAAGGAAAAGCGCCGGTCCAGTTCAAAATTCAAATTGCAGTAGCCATGGACATAGCCGATTTTCTTATGTCCATGTTCTTTCAGATACTTGACGGTTTGATGCATGGCCTGGCGATTGTCTACATTCACGGAACTTAAGCGAAGTTCCGGGTTATAGACATCGATAAAAACGCTGGGAATATCAATAGATTCGATATCCTTCATCAGTTCATCCGTAAATTCCTGGACCTGCACGACACAGCCGACTACATTGCCGATCTTCTCCAACCGTTCCTTGAGCGTCCCCTGACAGTTGCAGTCCATATGAAGAATAACCAGGTTCATGCCAAGATAAGTCGTCTCGCTTTCAACACCCTGGATCACAGAGGGAAAGAACGAAAATTCATTGGGCTGTTCTTCTTCCATGTAGATCAGATAAGCGATTACCGGGACTGCAGATGCACTCTGCCGAACAGCAGAACCCGGATCCTTCAGCATAGCGCCGTAACCCATCTCCCGGATTTTTTCTTCGAGAGTGGTACGCAAATGATCACTGATACCAGGCTTCCCATTCAGCACGACAGAGACCGTGGATGGGGAGACACCGAGAAGTTTTGCTAATTCTTTTGCTTTCATTTTCACACCTCTTCCGGAGGGGATTTGCTTTCGTTACTTCCATTATACAGCATCTTCAGACCGGGAGCAATTCTTCACAAAAATTTCTTTTTAAAAATATTCCAAAAATTTTATAAAAACTTTTTAAAAACATATTGACAAAAATTTTTATTTGTCATATAATAGCCTCAGAACGAAAGAGAGAGCAAACGCAATAAATAAACGCTCTCCTTCCAATAAAAAATAAACCAGGAGGAAAAAACAATGTTTGAAGTCTACTACAACAATCTTGCTAAAGTTCAGGATACCCGTAAAGCTGATAAAGAAACTCGTAAGGAAGACAGAAAAGATTTTTCCGAAGTTCTGGTGAGCCTTAATCAGGATCGTGAAAACTTCGTGAATGTCTTCGGCGGAACCTTCCGTGTTCGTCCGCAGAAAGCGGCCTGATTCATTGCATAGATTACTCTCATAACAACCACATATAAAAGATTAAGTCCCGGCTGACTTGAATGATCAACCGGGACTTAATTTTTTTATTTTTTCTTTACTTTCAGGCTTTTCAAATACTCTTTTTGCTCCGGAGTGATCCGATAACTTTCCACCGCTTTCTGAATCGTTTTGTTATGCGTCCAGTCATCCAGCCGCTTTTCCTCAATAAATGGAAGAATCACTTCATATTGTTTGGCCAGCGCAGTGGCAAAGTACCAGGCGATCATCATCCGGACGTAATACTCCTCGGAAACAAGATTTGCGACCATCTCCGGATACGCGGGATCAAAGTCTTCGTCCAAAAAGTGTTCCATCAGCATCCCTACCCCAAAGCGGATCGTATAGGTATGGTCGGAACGAATCCATTCTTTGATAGGTTCCAGAAGCTCTTTCCGGTGTTTCCTGAAGATCTTCGGTGACATCTGATCGCAGGTCGCCCAGTTATCGACATAAGGAAGGAATCTTTCGAGTTCCTGCATGCATTTCGTATAGTCCTTGATTTCGGAAATAATAAAGGCATGCAGCTGGTTTTCGTCAAAAGTCTGGTGCGGAAGATCCTGAAGAAATTCCTCGGTCTCTTCTGTCTTCACCAGCTCCTTTGCATATTTCCGAAGCGCCGGCGTCCGTACGCCGATCACTGTGTCTTTGGAAACAGTTGGGTTAAGGCCTGCCGAGAAATCCCGGTAAGCCGGATCCGCCAAAAGCTTCAGCTCACTTCGGATCTCTTCGGTTATCATTCGAAATGTCCTGCCACACTCTTCAGGAAGTCGATGATCGTCAGATGCTGCGGGCATACGCCTTCACACTGACCGCATCCAATGCAGTCACTGGCTTTTCCGGCCTTGGAGGCTAGAATCTCATAGTTGGTAAAGTTGATCGTCCAACCCTTCTCCTCCAGATTTTCCCTCATATCTTCATTGTACAGAGAGAAATATTCAGGAATCGGAATCTGCATCGGACAGCCTTCCGTGCAGTAATGACATGCGGTGCAGGGAATAGCGATCTGTTTGTTGATAATCTCAGCCACTTTGAAGCAAAGATTCTTCTCCTCTTGGGTAAGAGGTTTGAAATCTTCCATATAGCCTAGGTTATCCTTCATCTGAGCAAGATTCGACATACCGGAAAGAACGACCATTACGTTCGGAAGCGAGGCAACAAAACGGATCGCCCAGCTCGGAACGGACAAATCAGGATCTGCTGCGGCAAACAAAGCTCTCGCCTCTTCCGGTACATTGGCGAGGGTACCGCCTTTGACCGGTTCCATGACAATGACCGGTTTTCCATGCTTTTCACAGACTTCATAGCATTCACGGCTCTTGATCCACTGTGATTCCCAGTCGAGATAGTTGATCTGAAGCTGCACGAATTCCATCTCCGGATGATCTGTCAGGATCTTGTCCAGAAGCTCCGGCTGATCATGATAGGAAAAGCCGGCATGTTTGACAAGACCTTGAGCCTTTTTGTCCAGAAGCCAGTTAAAGCAGTCCAGGTTTTCATAGGTCGGCAGCATGCTCTCTTCGATTCCGTGCAGCAGATAATAGTCGAAATATCCGGCGCCGGTCTTCTCCAGCTGCTGATTAAAGATCTTATCCCGATCTTCCTTCGTTTTCAGAAATCCTGCATGCAGTTTGGTGGCCAGCGTAAAGCTCTCTCTGGGATAGCGGCTGGTCAGAGCCTCCTTGGCTACTTTTTCACTGGCAAAACCGTTGTACATCCAGGCAGTATCAAAATAGGTGAATCCTTTTTCCATAAACAGGTCCACCATCTTCTTTACCTGCTCTACATCGACATCCGATGCATTGTTCGGATCGTTCTGCGGAAGCCGCATCAGGCCGAAGCCAAGTCGTTTGCTGGGTTTGAATTCCATCTTGATTTCTCCTCGTTGATATTCTTTTGTTTTACTCTCTTCTGTTTCCTACAGGAACATCAGACTGACTGCGATCAGCATCTGTCCGATATAGTAGAGTCCGATATTCGTGACCCGTAAGGCAAATCGCGTCTTTCCTCCGAATGTATTCAGAATCAGTACGACGTCGCTCACAAGAAACAGAATCGCTCCGATCGCAAAAAGACCGGTAAAGGTTGAACTTTGTACGATCAGATTTGCAAGGGCTGCACAATTCAGAAAGACGATCGCGCCGATATATACGATTCCGAAAATCTTGAAAGCCATCTTCGCTGTGATCTTCGACAGGATCCACCACATCAGGAAGGCCGTCAGGATAGCAGCAGCGATCAGGCAGATCAACCACTTGCCGCTGATGGGCAGGACAGCCGCCAGATACAGGATATGCCCGGAGAGAAAGACCAGGATCCCCACCAGAAAGACCAGCTGGCCTTTTTCCTTAAACACATAGCGAAGATTTAACATGACATCCGCGATCAGACCCAGGATGAGACCGATCACGATCAGCCTGGCGATGGACGCTGATGAACCTGCCAGAATGCCCAGCAGTACAAAGCAAAGAGAAGCCAGTCCTTTTAAGCAGACCGCCGCGACATAGTTTTCCTTTTTTTCCTGCATCAGAAACAGGCAGGCAACCACCAGACAGATGGGAATCAAAGCAAACTTAATCATTTCTCTCCTTTCCGCACTCAGAAGCCGAGCTGATCGTTGACCAGAATGATATGGATTCTGTCTTTATGACGGGAGAAACGGGTGATCAGAAACTGACAGCAGATCGTATCCGGTGATTTGCAGTCCATGCAGGCACCAGTCTTGCTGCAGGGAGTGCCAAGGCCAAATCGCTGTGCGTTAATGGGTGCTGCCACGTTTCTTGCACGTTTCATTGCACCGTCCACATCACTGCATACCTTGTTCATGCCTACGATCATCACCACTTTTTTCGGTCCCTGAGCGATAGCGGAGACACGGTTCGCATTGCCGTCAATATTGATCAGTACACCATCCTCGGTTATCGCATTGGTGCTTGACAAAAAGACATCTGCATCGTAGGCAAATAGCATGGCTTTACGCTTGTCCTCACATTCATCGCGATCAAGAAAGTTATAATTTCCCTCTTTCAGTGCTTCGACCAGACCGATCTCATGGACGCTCATACCGCCGCCCATCGTAATATTGCTGCCTTCAGGAATAAGACTGAGCGCTTTCTCGAGTGCATCCTGTTTTGTTGCACAATAATAACCGGTCATATTGCGGGATGCAAGTCCTTTGATGACTTTCTGGGCCAGGAGTTCATTTCTTTTCAGTATATTTTCGTTCATCCGTTTGTCCTCCTTTAGGATCAGAAATACGATCTATTATCTGTTTTATCATAACAGTTTGACGCATGTTTGTCCACAGAAAGCTGTGACATAATCAGGCCAGAAAGTGGTTGAAAAAACTTGGGAAAACAGCGATAATAAAGAAAACATCTTCTGACGGGAGGCCGGAAATGGGATCTACGGTTTTCAGCGGCGAAGTCTGGACGAATGTTCATCCGGAAATCATGAAGCAACTGTCATTAATCAATGCGGTACCTGTGGATGGCAAGGTCGGTCATGACAGCTATACGAAGCATGCCCGGGAGCTGATGAAGGCGCAGTTTGATGGACCGGTTTGGATCACCGAAACCATCAATGGTACAGCCGCGAATATTCTGGCACTGAAATGTCTGCTGAAGCCCTGGAGCAGCATAATTTGCGCAGACGTTACGCATATCAATACCCATGAATGCGGCGCCGCTGAGTTTAACCTTGGTGCCAAAATTCTATCGGTTCCTGCACCGGCAGGCAAACTGACACCGTCTATGGTCCGGGAAGTTCTGGGAAAAAACCAGGCTTATCATTTGATGCCGACAGTGCTTGTCCTGACACAGCCCACGGAATACGGAGTGCTCTATTCTGTTCCAGAACTGACGGAACTTGCTGCAATGGCTCATGAAAAAGGGATGGAAGTCTATATCGACGGCGCACGTCTTCCCTTTGCTCTTCAGGCACTGGGGATCGGACTAAAGGAAATGATTGAAGGCCCTGATATTGATGCCTTTTCCTTCGGAGGGACCAAATGCGGAGCAATGTTCGGGGAGATGATTGTCTTTCGCCGCGAAAAGGATCGGGATCATCTTCAGTATCTGCAGAAACAGACCCTCCAGCACTTCGATAAATCCAAGTTTTTGGGGATTCAGCTGGAATATCTGTTGGAAAACGAAAACTGGCGCCGCATCACAAAGCAGATGAATGACACTGCAGGTATGCTCGCTTCCCGACTCAGGCAGAAAGGAATCATGCCTGTCTTCCCCGTCGACACCAATATGGTCTTCATAAAGCTTTCAGAAGACCAGCTCTCTCGCGTCCGTACTGTGTTTGACCTTCATTACTGGGAACAGAAAACGCACATTGTGCGGCTCTGCTGTGGCCATGAAACAACGATCGAAGATGTAGAAAAACTGGAGGGACTGTTATGAAAATTGGTATTCAGCTCTATTCTGTACGAAATTCCTTTGCCGAGGATCGCTTTGGAACACTTAAAAAACTGTCCGATACCGGCTATCACTATGTGGAAGCCGCGAATCACAACGCCGCTGTGGATGACGGAGTCGGATTTGGCTTTCCGGCAAAGGAACTGAAAAAGAATCTGGCGGATCTCGGTCTTTCGATCGTCGGCAGCCATATCAACCCACTGCGACTTGACCGTCTGCCCGCTGTCCTTAACTATCACCAGGAACTCGGCAACAAGCAGATCGGCTGCGACACGGAATTCTTCCCGCTGAATGATCTGGACTATATCTACCGCCGCTGCGAATTTTTCAATGAAGTAGGTCGGATGTGTGCTGAACGCGGTATGCGCTACTACTATCACAACCACTATATGGAATTCCAGCGGATAGGCGGAAAACCCATCTATGATATCATCATGGAAAATACGGATCCGTCTCTGGTCTTCATTGAACTTGATACCTACTGGGTTTACCGCGGCGGATTCGATGCAGTAGAGTATATCAACAAATACAAGAATCGGCTGGTACTGCTCCACCAGAAGGACTTTCCGAAGGATGCTCCGCAGGTCATGAATATGTACGATGGCATTGTGGATGAGTCAAAGGAAGTCACCCGCGAGATCTTCCGGGATACTAAAGATGAACGGTGTTTCACTGAGATCGGTACCGGTATTCTGCCGATCCAGGATATCATTGATGCCGCTTCCGATGCACCGAATCTTGAGTACATCGTACTGGAGCAGGATTTCACCCAGTTGCCGGAGCTTCAATCGATCGAAGTCAGTATGGATGCTTTCAAAAAATTCAAAGGAGTCGAGTTCTGACAACGGTCAATACTCTTCTCCTGCATTTCCGCAGAAACGAAAAAGGGGTTGTTGCAACCCCTTCATTTTTGAAAAACAGACATGAAATCAGCTTTTTCTGAATCCGCTCCAAGTCGTTGGGGCGGATTCTATATTTTTTTACTGCGCCGCCCAGTACTTTTTTGATTTTCTGGGCGGCTGATTATGTTGTAAAACTATCTCTTCCAATTCCTGGGTCGGCAGGGACTTTTGACTTCTATCTTTTCCAAAGAAATCGCTGGATGAAAGCGTCGCCTGGGTGAGGAGATTTCTCCTCAGAGAATCCTTTCTAATTCCTGGATAAGATAATGTTTCCTGTTGATATCTTATCCAGAAATCGTAAGGAATTTTGGGCGGCGGAACATTTTCAGAAGCTATATCCTCCAAACGGCTCCTGCTTCATCCATTTTGCTGCAACCCGTTGTATTTTGCTCAGATAATCCCAAGCGGAATCAGGACGATCAGCAAAAGCGCATCCAGACCCCAGATGCCGATCAGGAAATTCTTGCGTTTCTTCGGTTCCATATCCGGTACATAGTTGCTGGCAAGGAAGAACGGAATGTAGGTCGTAACAAAGACCGGCAGTACACCCCACCATTTGTACACCCAGATGAAGGAATGATTGCTGGTACCCGCCAGGAAGGACTCCACCAGTGCAAAAAGAAGTGCCATCTCCAGGGCACCGAGGAGCTTGCAGCTGATGCCCTTTTTGCCTTTTTTTGCAAAGTAGCGTTTGTTTCGATCCTGCGGCAGCATCTTGAAGGAAATCATGCCAGCCAGTGAGAACATCATGGAAAGTTCCCAGCACACGCCGATCAGCAGGATGAACGTCGTGGATTCATTCGAAACAGCCCAGAGCGGATAGCCAAAGATATGGGCAATGATGGCATTCATGATCTCATAGAGCCAGTGGACACCGTAAAGTGCCAGGGCTGCATAGATCATCTCATAGTTTTTCTTGTGGATCTCTGTCCAGTAGATATAGAAAACGACAGCCAGAATAAAGATAAAGGTCCAGTTGAAGTTTTCCGTGCTTCT
>JAFOIR010000302.1 GCA_017420625.1 Bacillota bacterium | reverse complement strand
CGCATTTCTTGAGACTCTGGCTGTGATACCGCAGGAGACGATGGCGATTTCTGCATCTTCCATCATAAACTCTTCCCACAGACATTCTTTCTCTTCGATAACTTTGTACCGTGCAAAACGCTCGAGGTTTTTATCTTCCAGCTCCGTTGGTTTCAGATACAGGGAGTTGATGATATTGTGCTCTCTTTCCATTTTGGTACCGGTCACAGTCCAGCTTGTATCAGCCTTTTCAGCATGAGGCTCGGGCAGCACGACAGGCTCCATCATCTGGCCCATGGTTCCGTCTGCCAGCAGCATTGCGGGCATCCGGTATTTTTCTGCCAGATCAAATGCCTTGGCTGTCAGATCAGCCATCTCCTGAACGCTCGACGGGGCCAGTACGATAACATGGAAATCACCGTGTCCCGGTCCTCTCGTTGCCAGGAAATAGTCGCTCTGTGAAGGCTGGATGCCGCCAAGACCAGGACCGCCGCGCTGTACGTTGACGATCAGTGCAGGAAGATCCGCACCAGCAAGATATGAAATACCTTCGCACTTCAGTGCAATTCCGGGGCTGGAGGAGGATGTCATCGCTCTTTTACCTGTTGAAGCAACTCCGTAGACCATGTTGATGGCGGCGATTTCACTTTCTGCCTGGAGGAAAGTTCCTCCGATCTTCGGCATCTTCTTTGACATATAAGCAGCGACTTCTGTCTGCGGGGTGATCGGATATCCGAAATAATGCCGGCATCCTGCCAGGATCGCAGCCTCTGCGATGGCCTCGTTGCCTTTCATCAATACTTTTTCACTCATTAGTTTTATCCTTTCAGGAAAATTCGGAGTTCCAGCGCAGCTGGAACTCGGCGCGACGGTCAGGTACTGTAGTCCCGACACATGTTATCTGTCGCGTACTATCGCTCTACTTTAATCACACAGTCCGGACACATCATAGCGCAGAATGCGCAGCCGATACATTTTTCCGGCTCCGTCTGTTCCACCGGTGTATGACCTTTGGAATTAAGTTTCGTTTTGGATAGCTGCAGAATACCTTTCGGGCAGGCGTTGACACACAGCCCGCAGCCTTTGCACAGCTCTTCCTTGAATGTCAGTTTAGGCATAATGTCCTCCTATGAATTTATTACAGCCGGCTGCGGATAATCTTTCCGCTGGTAGTCTTCGGCAGTTCATCACGGAAGACGACGATTCGCGGATATTTATACGGTGCCGTATGCTTTTTAACATAATCCTGGATCTCTTTTTTGAGCTCATCCGTTCCTTCTGTTCCCGGTACGAGTACGATCGAAGCCTTGACGACCTGTCCGCGAATCTCATCCGGTGCAGCGGAGACGCCGCATTCCAGAACATAGGGCAGTTCCATGATCACATTTTCGATCTCGAACGGGCCGATCCGATAACCGGATGACTTGATCACGTCGTCGGCACGTCCTACATACCAGTAGAACCCATCCTCATCACACCAGGCCAGGTCGCCGGTATGATAGAAACCATCTCTCCAGGTCTCGGCGGTATCTTCGGGAGATCCGTAATATTCTCTGGCCAGACCGCAGGGCAGGCCTTTTGAAATATTGATGCAGATCTCGCCGGTCTCACCGGTCTGCACTTCATTTCCGTCGTGATCGAGCAGATGCACGTCATAAAGTGCAACGGGCTTACCCATGGATCCGATCCTGTGTCCGCTTCCGGCCAGGTTTCCGATGATAACGGTCGACTCGGACTGTCCGAAGCCTTCCATGATCCTCAGGCCTGTGGATTTCTCGAACTGACGGAACACTTCGGGGTTCATCGCTTCACCTGCGATGCTGGCATGCTTGATGGAGGAAAGATCATACTGAGAAATATCCTGCTTGATCAGCATGCGGTACATAGTAGGCGGTGCACAGAAGGTCGTGATATGGTATTTCGCGAACAGCGGCAGGATCTTCGCCGCATCGAAACGGTTGAAGTCATAGACAAAGACCGCTGCTTCGGACAGCCACTGTCCGTAGAGCTTACCCCACATGGCTTTCGCCCAGCCGGTATCGGAGATCGTTAAGTGCAGTCCTTCCGGATCGACCTGCTGCCAGTAATGGGCGGTCACATAATGTCCCAGGGGATAGCGATAGTCATGAACCGCACACTTGGGATAACCGGAAGTTCCGGAGGTGAAGTACATCAGCATGGGGTCATATCCGCAGGGAGCATCTTTGGCTCTGGGATAACGGCGGCTGAAAAGGCTGTATTCCGCGTCGAAATCACGCCATCCTTCTTTGGCTCCGTTCACCATAATCTTCAGCAGCGGTTTGTCCGCTGTATGCTGCGCCATCTCCACTTCCCTGGCGGTATCGCCGTCGGGTGTACAGACAATGGCGGAAACGCCGGCTGCCTGGAACCGGTATTCAAAATCATGCGCCTTCAGCTGATTGGTAGCCGGAATCGCAACAGCTCCGATCTTGTTGAGCGCCATCATGCAGAACCAGAACTGATAATGCCGTTTCATGACCAGCATGACACGGTCTCCGCGCTTTATACCCAGCGAAGTAAAGTAGTTCGCTGTCTGGGAGGAAGCATCCTTCAGATCCTTGAAGGTAAAGCGGCGTTCGGTCATATCTTCCGAAATATGCAGCATGGCCAGCTTATCCGGCTTCTCACGGCCAAGGGCATCCAGTACATCAAAGGCAAAGTTGAATTTGATATCGTCCTTGAAGGAGATCGACTGGAGAAGACCGTTGGCATCCTCCTTTGTCGAAATAAACCTCTCGGCGATTCTGGCAGAAGAAGACTTCTCTGCTGCTCTTTCCACACGGATCTTCTGCGGTCCGGCGCCTTCTGCTTCCGCTTCGTCCCGTCTCTTCAGGACGATCGCATAGAACAGACAGTCCTGTCCGTCCGCTGCCACCATACCGTGCGGAATCGATGAATCGAAGTAGATACAGTCGCCCTCATGCAAAAATTCTGTATGATCACCGATCTGGATCTTCATGGATCCTTTGATGATCAGGTCACATTCCTGTCCTTCATGTGTCGTCAGCTCAATATCCGAATAGAATGCCCGATCGCTGTATTTGTTCTCAACGAACAGCGGATCGGCAATACGGTTCTGAAAACCGGCAGCCATGTTGTAATAGATCATCTCATGAGCCTGCTCGATCTTCTGACCGGAGCCGGATCTGGTCAGGCTGTAAGAACGCAGTTTAGGGCTGCTTCCTTCGATCAGATCCGTAACATCGACGCCGAAAGCCAGCGCGCAGCGATAAAGAAATGCGAACGTCAGATCGCTCTGTCCGGTTTCACATGCTTTATAT
>JAFOIR010000301.1 GCA_017420625.1 Bacillota bacterium | reverse complement strand
TTCCTCGTCAAAGCGCTGCTTCATCATCGTGTATTCTTCCGCAGTCAGAATACCGTCGCTGTAATCCTCATAAAGCCGTTCCCGCTTTACCTGCCGGGACTTCATCTGTACCGACAGGCTCTGCACTTCATTCCGAAGCTCGGTCTGTCTGCCGGTTTCCTCACCGCGATTCAACCGGTTTGTCAGGGCATCGAAATCGGCCACAAAGAGCAGCTGATCCGAAATCACATGCTGCACTACAGCGACGATCTTTGTCTGAGCGATGGTATGGAATCCGTGCTTGCACTCATTGAGGAAGTAATTCTGGCAATGATACGAGCCGTTTTTACTTCCGGGTTTGATGCTTCTGTGATAGCCCATACCTCTGCCGCAGTCGCCGCAGAAGATCATCTTATGGAACAACGGTTGATTGTTCTCCCGGAATTCCTTTGTGGCCTTCAGATGGTCATTCCATTTCTTGTTTGCCTTGATTCTGCGTTCTTTCAGAATTTCAAAGGTTTCACGGTCTACTAGTGGCTCATGCATGCCCTTCAAAACTCGCCATTTGCTTTCATCGTATTCATAGTGGTAATCCGGCTGCCCCAGATAAAGCGCAGTCGGCATTCGCCCGAATACCAGGTCGCCGGTGTAGGTCGGATTCATGCAGATCTGCTTCACACAGGGACAATTCCACTTGGCGTGCTCATATTTCGGGTCTTTGCTGACACCGCGCATCCAGCGCAGATGCCCCGGCGATGGAATCCCTTCCTCGTTCAGCTTTCTGGCGATTGCAGAGAACTCCATACCGTCCAACCGCATCTTGAAAATCCTTGTCACCACATCCCGTGTCTCCGGATCAGGCTCAAAGCGGTATGCCTGCGTCGTGGACTTGCGATACCCGTATGGAATTGCGCTGGGGATATGCTCTGCGGCAAGCTGCTTTGTGTGAACGGCGGTAGATACCTTCCTGGACATATCCCGCGAATAGAAGCTGTTGATCAGATTCTTCAGCGGGATCAGCAGGCTTTCAGCCGATCCGTCCGTCTCAAAGCTGTCGTAATTGTCGGATACGGAGATAAACCGTACACCGAAGAACGGGAATACATTCTCCAACAGATTGCCTGCTTCGATGTAGTCACGGGAAAACCGGGAAAAATCCTTGATGACAAGCGCCTTGATCCGTCCTTCCTTGATTTCCTCGATCATCTTTTGGAACTGAGGACGCTTCATGTTTGTCCCTGTCCAGCCGTTGTCGATGAACGTCCCGGCAAGATGCAGATACGGATGCTCGTCGATATACTCCCGGCAGATTGCCACCTGTTCCTCGATGGACGCGCCGCCGTCATCCTTCTTGCTGTTTTCCACGGAGAGCCGCGCATAGATCGCCGTCTCCCATTGAATGATTTCCGGAGCACCTGCACTTACTACTGGCTTCGTTTCCTCCAGAAACGTCTGTCTTTTCCTTCTTCCCATCTTTAAGCCTCCTCCGGGAGAATGTCTTTGTAACGATCTATGTATTGGACTGCCTCATCCAGCTGATCCCGATACCGGAAGACCACTTCGATGTGCTTCGCGTCATAAATCACGATCCTCTCGATCAGATTTACCACGACCGCCCGTTGCAGTTCCGTGATGTTCTCATACTGCCGAAACAGGTCAATCCATTCCGAATGCCGCTCACCATTCTCCACGGTCAGCAGCCGTTCCTCCTTGATCTGAACCATGGCTTTCTGCCGTTCCTGAATCCTGCGGTCATAACCGCTGCGGAACTCCAGGTATTCTTCTTTGGAAATCATGCCGTCCGCCATATCGCTGTACAGGTTCAACTTCAAATCCTGATACCGCTTGATTTCATCCTCCAGTCTTATCAGCTGTGCGTCGTAGTCGAAGACTTTCCGCTGCTGTTCCGGGAGGGAAGCGATATAGTCCAGCACTGCATCCACTTCACAGACAAGGTTGATCTGATCGCGGACAAGCTGGAAGACGATCTTCTCCAGTTTGCTCTCGCTGAAGCTGTGCGGGCTGCATCCCTGTTTTGCCTTATGCGTGGAGCAGACGAAGTAGTAATACCGCTTGCCATGGGAAGGAACCGCCTTCCGCGCCATAGCGTGCAGACAGTCCCCACAGTACACGAAACCGGCAAAGATATGGCTGGCTTCCTTCTCCGGAGCCACCCGGATGTCTTTCCCCAGCAGGCTCTGTACGGTCTCGAAGTCCGTCTCCTTAATGATGGCGTCATGGTTTTCTTCCACCGTGATCCAGTCATCCTCGCTGTAATGGACTTCCTTCTTGACCTTGTAATTCGGTGTCCCGCGCTTGTGCTGTGTCAGGGTTCCAAGGTAAATCCGGTTGGTCAGCACACGCTGCACAGAACCGGCGTTCCATGTTGCCTGCGTACTGGTGCAGAAACCGGAGCCGTATTTCATTCCCTTTGAACGCTTGTATTCCATGGGGCTGAGTACGCCCATGGAATTGAGCTTTGCGGCAATCCTCGTATTGCTCATTCCCTGAAGCCGGTACTTGAAGATCATCTCCACGACCTGCGCCGCTTCCTCGTCCACCAGCAACCGGTTCTTGTTTTCCGGGTCTTTCCGGTAACCGTAGGTGGCAAACGCGCCGATGAAGTCGCCCATCTTTCTCTTGATATCCAGCTGGGTGCGGATCTTCATGGAAATGTCCTTGCAGTACGCATCGTTGATCAGGTTCTTGAACGGAACGATCAGCGAATCCGCCTGCGTTTTTTCTCCGTTGCTGTCATAGCTGTCGTTGATCGCAATGAAGCGCACGCCCATGAACGGGAAGATTTTCTCCAGGTATCTGCCGGAATCAATATAGTTTCTGGCAAAACGGGAGAGATCCTTGCAGACGATACAGTTGATCTTTTTCTGCCGGATATCCTCCATCATCTGCTTGAAGCCGGGGCGATCGAAGTTTACGCCCGAATAGCCGTCATCGACGTATTCCCTGGCGATGACCATATCCGTGCGATCCCGCAGGAACTCACGGATAATATCCCTCTGGCTACCGATGGAGTTACTTTCCGCTTTGTCGCCGTCATCGCGGGATAAACGGCAGTATGCAGCGACATTCCAAACTTTTTCTGTCATAATGTCCATCCTCCTTTCCTCGCCAGAGTAGTCTTTTTTCTATGTATAAGCGAGGATGTCGATATCCCCGCGGACAAGCTTGACAAATGCCGCGTTACATGCTGCGGATATATGCCTCAAGCCTGTCCTCTATGGTTTCTTTGGTATTGCTGAAGCTGACCTTTACGATCACGCCGTCATCCACGTAGCAGTAGGGATTCCTTACCTGCTGGATATACTGGCGCAGCCGTTCCTTACGCGGCAGCTTCTGGTCAATGACGATGCCGCGCCGGTCTGCCAGCTGATCTGCCTGAACCGTCCGGACATCGACGCTTCTCATTTCCTCAATGCTCATTTGATCTGTCCTTCCTT
>JAFOIR010000300.1 GCA_017420625.1 Bacillota bacterium | reverse complement strand
GGGAAAAAACAGATTTGTTCTTTTTGAAGTTTGGTTTCCTGAAGGCAGAAGATATCTGCATCCAGAGTCCTGAAAGCTTCTTCAAACCCCTTCCCCATACAGGCTCGAAGTCCATTGACATTCCATGATATGAGCTTCATCGTCATCTCCTCTACAATTCCTTCATTTTCTTCTGGTGATAAAAAAGGAGCGTATTGCTACGCTCCTTATCTTTATGCATTGCAACATCCGGGAGGAGCGAAGCTCTCTCCCATCGATGATTGCTCAGCGATCATCGATTACTCAATGATATCGGTAACGGTACCAGCGCCTACGGTACGGCCGCCTTCACGAATAGCGAAACGCAGACCTTCTTCCATAGCGACGGGGTAGATCAGCTCAACTTTCATGTTGACATGATCACCAGGCATGCACATCTCAACGCCTTCGGGAAGAGTGATAACGCCGGTAACGTCAGTGGTTCTGAAATAGAACTGAGGACGATAGTCAGATACGAAAGGAGTATGACGGCCGCCTTCTTCTTTCTTCAGAACGTAAACCTGACCCTTGAAAATGTGATGCGGGTTAACACTGCCGGGTTTTGCAAGAACCTGACCACGCTGGATCTCAGTTCTCTGAATACCACGAAGCAGAGCACCAATGTTGTCACCAGCCTGAGCCTGATCCAGCAGTTTGTGGAACATCTCAACACCAGTAACGACGTAGGTCTTCTTCTCATGATGCAGACCAACCAGTTCGACCTGATCGGAAACTTTCAGAACACCACGCTCTACACGGCCGGTAGCAACAGTACCACGACCAGTGATGGAGAAGATGTCCTCAACAGGCATCAGGAAAGGTTTGTCAACTTCACGTGCGGGATCCGGAATATACTCATCAACTGCATCCATGAGCTCAAGGATCTTGTCGCCCCACTCGCCGCTCGGATCTTCCAGAGCTTTCAGAGCGCTTCCGCGGATAATCGGGGTGTCATCTCCAGGGAACTCATACTGGGTAAGCAGGTCACGGATATCCATGTCAACCAGCTCAAGCAGTTCTTCGTCATCAACCATATCGCATTTGTTCATGAAAACTACGATGTAGGGAACGCCAACCTGACGAGCAAGCAGAACGTGCTCACGAGTCTGAGCCATAACACCATCAGTAGCTGCAACAACAAGGATGGTTCCATCCATCTGAGCAGCACCGGTGATCATGTTTTTGATGTAGTCAGCGTGACCTGGGCAGTCAACATGTGCATAGTGACGTCTCTTGGTCTCGTACTCAACGTGTGCGGTAGAAATTGTGATTCCACGAGCTCTCTCTTCGGGAGCTTTATCAATCTGATCGAAAGCAACTGCATCGCCCAGACCCAGTCTCTCATGCAGAGTTTTGGTAATCGCAGCGGTCAGGGTAGTTTTGCCGTGGTCAACATGGCCGATCGTACCAATGTTAACATGGGGTTTTGTTCTCTCGAACTTCTCTTTTGCCATTAGAATTTCCTCCTAAGATTTTTGCCAGAAACATCAAGTCATATTATAGTAAAGATACTTGATTTTTGCAAGGCTTTTTTTATGCTTTGGTATGCTCGTTCAGAATCTTCTCACGAACAGACCGGGGAACTGGATCGTAGTGATCAAAGAACATGGAATGGTTGCCTCTTCCCTGCGTTTTGGATCTCAGATCCGTCGCATAGCCGAACATTTCGGAAAGCGGAACATATCCGTGAATGACCTGTGAACCGTTGACACCTTCCATGCCGTCGATCTTGCCGCGGCGGGAATTGATATCTCCGATTACGTCACCCATATACTCTTCCGGTACCGTAACATCTACTTTCATGATAGGCTCCAGAAGGGTCGGTTCGCCTTTTCTCATCGCTTCCTTGAAAGCCATGGAACCGGCAATATGGAAAGCCATCTCAGATGAGTCGACTTCATGGTAAGAACCGTCATAACATTCAGCCTTGATGCCAAGGACAGGGAAACCAGCCAGCATACCGCTTGCCATAGCTTCGCGGATACCTTCATCAACAGCCGGAATATACTCCTTCGGAATCGCGCCGCCTACGACCGCATTAACGAACTCGTAGGTATTCTCGGCGTTCGGATCGGTCGGATAGAAACGGACACGGCAATCACCGTACTGTCCACGTCCACCAGACTGACGAACGAATTTACCCTGAACATCGACTTCCTTGGTGATCGCTTCTTTGTAGGCAACCTGAGGCGCGCCTACATTTGCTTCCACCTTGAACTCACGCAGCAGACGATCGACGATAATTTCCAGATGAAGCTCGCCCATACCGGAAATAATAGTCTGTCCGCTGTCCGGATCGGTATGTGTACGGAAAGTGGGATCTTCTTCTGCCAGCTTGGCAAGTGCGATTCCCATCTTTTCCTGACCGGCTTTCGTCTTCGGCTCAATCGCAACAGAGATAACCGGTTCCGGGAAGATCATGGATTCCAGGATGATCGGATGTGCTTCATCACAAAGCGTGTCACCGGTCGTCGTGAATTTCAGACCTACCGCAGCAGCGATATCTCCGGAGAAGACCTCTTCGATCTCCTGCCGTTTGTTTGCATGCATCTGAAGGATTCGTCCAAGACGTTCTTTTTTGTTCTTGGTCGAATTCAGTACATAGGAGCCGGAGCTGGCGGTTCCGGAGTAAACGCGGAAGAATGCCAGTTTTCCAACAAAAGGATCGGTCATGATCTTGAATGCCAGTGCGGAGAAAGGTTCCTCATCGGAAGAATGACGAACATCCTTCTCTTCGGAATCGATCTTTACTCCTTCAATTGCAGGAACATCTACCGGTGCCGGCATGTACTCGACGATACCGTCAAGCAGAAGCTGGACACCTTTGTTGCGGTAGGCTGATCCGCAGAAGACCGGTACGATCTCGCACCCGCATACGCCCTTGCGAAGAACTGCTTTGAGTTCTTCGTTCGTAATTTCTTCTCCCTCAAGATATTTCATGGTCAGGTCATCATCCAGCTCAACAATCGCTTCGATCATCTGAGCGCGGAAATCTTCTGCCTGATCCACCATATCCGCCGGGATATCCTCTTCATCGACGACCTGCCCTTCTGAATCTTCATACATATAGGCTTTCATCTTGAAGAGATCGATGACACCGCGGAAATCCTCTTCCTTTCCGATCGGCAGCTGAACCGGAATCGCATTTGCTTTCAGGCGATCCTTCATCATCTGGACGGCATTCAGGAAATTGGCTCCCATGATATCCATCTTATTGACAAACGCCATACGCGGAACATTATAGGAATCCGCCTGACGCCAAACGTTCTCAGACTGAGGTTCGACACCGCCTTTGGCGCAAAATACGCCAACAGCGCCATCCAGAACTCGCAGTGAACGTTCTACTTCTACTGTGAAATCCACGTGACCGGGGGTATCAATGATATTGATTCGGTTTCCCTTCCAGAAACAGGTAGTTGCAGCAGAGGTAATAGTAATACCTCTCTCCTGCTCCTGCTCCATCCAGTCCATCGTAGCAGTACCATCGTGAGTCTCGCCCAGCTTATGGTTCTTTCCGGTGTAGAAGAGGATACGTTCGGTCAACGTTGTCTTACCCGCATCGATATGCGCCATGATTCCGATGTTACGGGTATGCTCCAACGAATATTCTCTCGGCACGGAATGTCCTCCTTAGTCTTAGAAACGGAAATGAGCGAAAGCCTTGTTGGCTTCGGCCATCTTATGAGTATCTTCTCTCTTCTTCACAGAAGCGCCGGTGTTGTTGGCTGCATCCATGATTTCATTTGCAAGCCGCTCTTCCATCGTTCTCTCGTTGCGAGCGCGGCTGTAATTGGTGAGCCAGCGAAGGCCCATTGTCTGACGACGTTCGGGGCGTACTTCCATAGGAACCTGATAAGTAGCACCGCCAACACGTCTGGCTTTAACTTCCAGGACCGGCATGATGTTGTTCATGGCTGTCTCGAAAACTTCCAGAGGATTCTTTTCAGTCTTCGCAGCGATCCTGTCGAACGCGCCATAAACGATCTTCTGAGCAACGCCCTTCTTGCCATCCAGCATGATGCTGTTGATGAGCTTTGTTACTACCTTGCTGCTGTAGACAGGATCCGGCAGAACATCTCTGTGGGCAATATGTCCTCTTCTAGGCACGATTCTTCCCTCCTTAATTAATAATAATTAGATCATCGGTACTCACGCTATTTTACGGGCATGATGTACGTGTGTCGCACCAATCAAAAGGGCCTGCCCTATATGATTGGTACCATTTTTCCTACAATTACTTTTTCGGACGCTTTGCGCCGTACTTGGAACGTCCCTGACGACGGTTGGCAACACCAGCCGTATCCAGCACGCCACGTACGATGTGGTAACGAACACCGGGCATATCCTTGACACGGCCGCCACGGATCAGGACCACAGAGTGCTCCTGAAGGTTGTGACCTTCGCCAGGAATGTACGCGGTGACCTCTACGCCATTGCTCAGACGAACACGAGCAATCTTACGAAGAGCGGAGTTAGGCTTCTTCGGGGTATCTGTCTTAACAACAGTACATACACCTCTCTTCTGGGGAGAAGAAGTATCGGTCGCTTTCTTCTGCAGGCTGTTCCAGCCTCTCTGCAGCGCGGGCGCACCGGACTTTTTCGCAGAAACCTGTCTTCCTTTTCTTACCAGCTGATTGAAAGTAGGCATAATCGGCACCTCCTGTTTAGATTTTTTACACAGACCCGGCTATTATATCACCGGGTCCCGTAAATGTCAATGCTTTTTTATTCATCGGTTTCGGAATCATCGCTGCCTGCAAGAAGTTCATCAAGAACTCCTGCCAGGTCCAGCGTGCTTTCCTCGTCTTCTTCCTCGTATACGGTCTCCTGTGCCGGTCCTTCAACCTTGGGCTCTTCCGGTTGTTCTTCGGAAACGCCGTTCAGCACATATTCCGCATTCTGATACTGATCCATACCGGTACCGGCAGGAATCAGTTTACCGATGATAACGTTCTCCTTCAGACCTTCCAGCGGATCGATCTTTCCTTTGATCGCCGCTTCCGTCAGGACACGCGTGGTCTCCTGGAAGGAAGCTGCAGACAGGAAGGAATCGGTTGCCAGAGAAGACTTGGTAATACCAAGAAGGATTCTCTCGCCGGTAGCGCCTTCCAGGCCTTCTTCTTCCGCGAGACGATTCTTCTCATTAAACTCCATTACATCCACCAGGGAGCCCGGAAGCATATCGGTGTCACCGTTGTCTTCGATTCTGATCTTTCTCAGCATCTGACGAACGATGATCTCAACGTGTTTGTCGTTGATATCAACACCCTGAGAACGGTATACTCTCTGAACCTCCTGAATCAGATAATCCTGAACAGCCAGGATACCTTTGATCCGAAGGATATCATGCGGATCTACCGAACCTTCAGTCAGTGTATCACCGGCTTCGATCGTCTGTCCGTCGGTAACTCTCAGAACAGCGCCGTAAGGAATCAGATAATTCTTGCTCTCCTTGGTATCCGGATTGGTGATGATGATTTCGCGTTTCTTGCGGCTCGTATTATCTTCCACGATTCCGCCGAATTCTGCGATAACTGCAAGTCCTTTCGGTTTACGAGCTTCAAACAGCTCCTGAACACGAGGAAGACCCTGGGTAATATCGCTGGCATTTGCAATACCGCC
>JAFOIR010000299.1 GCA_017420625.1 Bacillota bacterium | reverse complement strand
GCCTGTTCCAAAGCTAAGACCAATGTATCATAAAGACCGCTGCGTTTGACAGAACCGCCGCCGTAAGCCAGCATCACATTCTTACCCATATGAGGAAGTTCCATGGGCAGTGCTTTCTGGAGAATATTCGTTCCAAAATGAACCCTTACCGGACAGTAATACAGAAAATCATTCATGATTAAGACCTCCCTTGCTTTTATGGTTTCATTATAGCAGGGGAGGTCTGAAATGTGAAATATCAATATTGAATGTGTCGTTATTCAGATTTCGAATAACCAAACGTCTTCAGAAAAGCCTGGACCGCCGGAGACTGAACAACATGCTTCTTCCAGATCAATACCGGAGAAACAACATGCGCCGGGCGAAGAGGAACAAAGCAAAGCCCGCTTTCTGTCAGTGCCGGGTCATTGAGACACAGAACCAGTCCGGTTCCGTTTTTAACGAACGGCAGGGCATTGCGTATGAGGTTATAGGTAACCGCGATCTCCGGTTCGCCTTCCAGCCATCCGATCAGCTGCGTCTGAAAAGCTTGGTTTTCCGGCAGGATAAGCGGGTATTTCAGCAGACTTTGACCGCTGATGCTCTTATACTGAGAAAGAGGATGCCCGGAGGGGAGAAGCACGCCCCAGCTTTCCCACCGATCGATCTCCATCTGATGATACCGTTCCAGATTCCCTGACCGCATAATATAGCCAAGATCCAGGATGCCTTTATCGATATCGGCACGGATCTCATCGGCATTTTCAGAGATAATGTGGAAAACCACCTTTGGATGACTCTTCCTGAAATCTCTGATCCTATCCGCCATATAGGAGAAGGATTCTGTTTCACCGGCACCCAGATAAATCTCTCCAACCAGATCGGCAGATTCCGCTTTCTGCGCGACTGCTTTCTGATAAAGGGCGAGCATGTCCCGAGCTGTTTCTCTGAAGAGCAGTCCGTCCGGTGTCAGGGACACATTTTTACTGGTACGGACGAGAAGAGTCTTATTGAGCTCTTTTTCCAGTTCCATCATCTCCCGACTGACCGTAGGCTGAGAAATATGAAGCTGTTCAGCCGCCCGGGAAATACTCCCTTCTTCGGCAACGGTCAGGAAAAATTGTAACGTACGAAGGTCCATAAAGATGACTCCTTTATCTGTCTTTCTTATGGTTTGCTGCGGTCTTGCAGTGACGATTCATGTATATTATAATAAGGAAAAATCATTCTGACGAGGAGAACAAGAAGATGGAATTTAACAAACTGATCGAAACCCGCCGCAGTGTCCGTGCTTATGAGGACAGTCTGATCGATCGTGAAACCCTGGAAAGGATCCTGAAAGCTGCCCAGATGGCACCCTCCTGGAAAAACCAGCAGACATCCCGTGTCTATGCCCTGATCACACCGGAAAAGCTGGAAGATCTGCGAGGAAAGATCCTCCCTTCCTTTAATGCCAAAAGTTCTGCCGGCGCGTGTCTTCTCGTCACAACATTCGTGAAGGACGTGGTCGGCTTCGGACCGGACGGTCCGGCCAATGAACTTGGCAACTACTGGGGCGCCTACGACCTTGGACTGCACGACGCCTACATGATCCTGGCCGCGGCCAACGAAGGCTATGATACCCTCATCATGGGGCTTCGGGACGAAAAAGCCATCCGCGAAGCGCTTTCTGTTCCGGAAAACGAAGTGATCGTATCGGTCATCGCACTTGGCAAACGCGCACAGCAGCCCACGCTTCGTCCGCGCAAAGACCTCTATGAAACCGTACAGATAATCTAAACTTTATTCGAACGACGCCAGATCTTTTGCTTTTCAGCCGCCTGGATCAGTTCTTCTCTGAAATCCGGATGCGCGATGCTGATCAGCATTTCAGCCCGCTCCCAGGTAGTCCGGCCGGTCAGATTGACCGCTCCGTATTCGGTGACCAGATAATACGCCTGAGAGCGGGGACTGGTGACGATATCGCCCATGAAATGAGGAACGATCCGGGAATGCCGGTTTCCCTCTTTGTCCTGATAGTAGGACGTCATGGTGATAAAAGCTTTTCCGCCGCGGCTCATGGCCGCACCTGTCAGAAAATCCAGCTGTCCGCCGGTTCCGCTGATCTGCCGCATCCCGGCACTCTCGGAACTGATCTGTCCGTAGAGATCGACAGCAATACAGTTATTGATCGAAATCATATGATCAATCTTAGCGATCGTTTCCGGCGCATTGACATAGGTAAGCGGGCAGGCGATGATCCCGGGGTTCTGGTCGATCCAGTCATAGAATTCCCGTGATCCAAAGGCCATGCCCAGTACCCCTTTGCCCCGGTCGATCGTTTTTTTCTTGTTTGTCAGCTTTCCCGCTTTATAGAGTTCATAATAGGCATTGCCGGCAAGTTCCGTATGCATGCCCAGATCCTTGAGATCGGACTTTGCGATCTCTGAACCGATCACATTGGGCAACGATCCGATCCCCAGCTGAAGGGTAGCGCCGTCCTGAATGAAGGGCAGAATATGACCGGCGATGGCAATATCTTCCGGCGTGGGCGGAGCAATGGGAAACTCCGGCAGCGGAGGATGCTCGCCTTCCACGACATAATCCACTTCCGATATATGGATACTCTCTTCGAACCCGCCATAGATCCTCGGCAGATGTTCATTGACTTCCAGAATGACCACATCGGCCTTGTCCAGGATCCCCTTGGCGATCCCGGTAGCGGAGGAGAGGTTGAAATATCCGTGCTTATCCATTGGGGTCACACACATCATCGCGACGTTGACCGTCAGGAAGTACTGGTAATAGGGGACCAGATTCCGGAAGATCATCGGGATGAAGTTGCAAAGTCCCCGATCAAAGAGTTTTCTTTCATAGGCAGACAGATGCCAGCTGTTATAATAGAAGTGTTCCCGGCTTGGATCGGTTTCGACGATCTCGATCGGCCCGTTCAGCAAATTTCCGCGGATCTTGACATCATAAAGCTCATCCCGTCTTTTTGCCAGTGCCTGATCCAACAAAATCGGGAAGCCGAAATTCGTTGTATAATCTACCCAGTCACCGCTCTTGATCACCGAAACGGCCTCTTCTGGTGTCCGGAGTTTGGACCGATATTCACTATAAAAATCCTTCATACTGTTTCGCAGGCCTCCTGTTGTGATCTGTCATTATTATAATCTACTGGTCCCCGGAAAGCAATTCGGCATGGCCGCGAATCTATATCCATGGCCGCGAAGGGTTTCTTTTTTTCGTATACAGACTTTTAATCCCATATTTTCTGATTTTTGGTTGAAAAATGGGATCTAAAATCGTTATATGAAAATAATAATCCCTTTTCCCGTTAATTTGACGCTTGAAAAGGGATTATAAGTCACGATTTCTGCATTTCACAGTCCATCGCTTCAAATGCCTGGAGCGACAAATGCCCGGGAAACATAGCCCCGGCATCTGCCCGAAAGAGTAGGACAACAAGAATAAGCTGCAGCTCATTGGTGTCCTACTTGGGGGTAGTATATCACATTGCTGCAGCTCATTTTTCTATGGGTCTTTCGTTTACCTTACTTCTTTCACTCAGGCTGTGCGAATGGATCAGAAATAAAAGTTGTCAAAGCCGCACAGGGACGCGATGGCGCCTATGGAGTCAGGCCTCTCTCGAAGGAGGTAGGAGGCGTAGCGCAGGCGGTAGTCGGCGGCGTTGAGGGCCGAGGAGACTTCCTCGTGGAAGGGAGTGCCCCGGTGGATCGGCCGCGGGAATTTAAGGGTCCCCATCTGCAGGGGAGTCAGAATATTGCGGCGGGCCCAGTCGTTTTCAACCTGATTGTCGACGAGCGAGAGGGAGAAAATT
>JAFOIR010000036.1 GCA_017420625.1 Bacillota bacterium | reverse complement strand
TGCACTGGCAGGATCCTTGGCCGCAGTGATCGGACGTCCGACCACGATATAATCAGAACCGTTTTTTCTGGCATCGGCCGGTGTCATGATTCTCTTCTGATCGTCCTTGGCGGCATCGGCAAAGCGGATACCCGGGGTCACGGTAAGGAAGTTTTCTCCGCAGATCTCGTGAACCTTTCCTGCTTCCAGCGGTGAACAGACGATGCCGTCCAGTCCGGCTTCCTGTGCATTCTTCGCATAGTGCATGACGACCTGGTCAATAGGTGCGTGGATCATCAGATCCTCTTCCAGCGCCTGCTGATCAGTTGAAGTAAGCTGTGTAACTGCGATCAGGAGCGGCCTGGTTCCATCCGGTCTCGTCAAACCTTCGAGCGCGGCTTTCATCATGGCTTTCGTTCCGGCAGCATGCAGATTCACGATGTCTACATCCAGAGATGAAAGAACCTTCATGGCTTTCTTCACCGTATTCGGAATATCATGCAGCTTCAGATCCAGAAAGATCTTATGTCCGCGCGCTTTGATCTGCCGCACGATCTGCGGGCCTTCCGCATAGAAAAGCTCCATGCCGATCTTGACAAAAGGTTTTTCTTCCTGAAACTGGTCAAGAAACCGCAAGGTTTCTTCAGCACCTGCAAAGTCGCAGGCAATGATCACATCTTTCGCCATATTTCCCTCCGTCTATTTTGCTGCGCCGATGATATCTTCCAGGCGCTCGATTTTGTACTCTGCCATTACTTCCGGCAGATCTTTTATGATCTTCGGGCAGGCCATCGGATCCACCAGGTTCGCTGCACCGACTTCTACAGCACTTGCCCCCGCCAGCATCATCTCGATGACGTCTCTGGCTGAACTGACACCGCCCATTCCAACGACCGGGATCTTCACCGCTTTCGCGACCTGATAGACCATCCTGAGTGCTACCGGAAAGATGGCCGGACCGGAAAGTCCGCCGGTCGTATTAGCAAGGATCGGCTTTCTCGTTCGAAGATCGATCCGCATTCCCAGCAGCGTGTTGATTAGGCTGATGCCGTCCGCGCCTGCCTCCTCACAAGCTTTTGCAATGGATACGATATCCGTGACATTCGGAGAAAGCTTGATGATGAGCGGTTTATCCGTCACTTTCCGGACAGCTTCCACGACAGAAGCAGCACCCTTCGGATCGGTTCCGAAACTCATTCCGCCGCCGTGCACGTTCGGACAGCTGATGTTGATCTCAAGCCATCCCACCTGATCTTCCCCGGCGAGGAGTCTTGTGGTTTCTGTATACTCTTCAATGGAAAACCCACTGACGTTGGCCATGACCGGCTTATGAAAAACCTTGCGAAGCTTCGGAAGTTCCTCCGCGATCACTCGCTGAACACCCGGATTCTGCAGTCCCACCGCATTGAGCATACCAGCCGGCGTTTCTGCGATCCGAGGCAGATTATTGCCGTACCGCTCATGGAGCGTGGTTCCCTTGAAAGAGAAGGTCCCCAGACAGTTGATATCATAAAGCTCAGCAAACTCATATCCGAAACCGAAAGTTCCGGAAGCGGGTATGATGGGATTATCCAACCGGATTTTGCAAAGATTCACACTTAAGTTTCCCACAGAATCTCCTCCTTTCGAAGTACCGGTCCTTCCTTGCAGATTCGCTTAAAGCCGTCTCTGGTTTTCATCGTACATCCCATACAGGCACCGAATCCGCAGCCCATCCGGCTTTCAAAGGAAAGCTGTCCCGGTGCTTCGATCGTTTTCCAGACTGCCCGAAGCATTGGCTCCGGCCCGCAGGTATAATAGGAAGTGATTGTTTCCGGCAGATGATCCGTCACAAAGCCTTTTTCCCCATGGCTGCCGTCGACAGTCACAACTTTTACTTGTGCACCCAGTGCGCGAAACTCTTCTTCGTAGAAGACTTCGTCGGCATGATTGAAACCCAGGATCACCTGGACGTTCTTCCCTTCCTTGATCAGTTCCCTTGCCAGCAGAAACATGGGCGGTGTACCCACTCCGCCGCCTAAAAGAAGCGGCGCCTCACCGCTGACGGAAAGATCGTAGCCGTTTCCGAGACCGGTCAGGACAGACAATGTTTCGCCTGCCTGATAATGAGAAAGGTCTCGTGTCCCCTGACCGACCACCTTATAGATGATCGTCAGCTGCCATTTCCCTGGATCAGACGGATCTTCCTTCAAATCACAGACGGAGATCGGCCGTCGAAGAAACTTCCCGGGAAGTGCGATCTGAACAAACTGTCCGGGATGCATGTGTTCCGTCACATCTCCCAGCACCATTTCATATACAGGGGCCTGCCCGGAAGGATCTGTCAGCGGGCGATTGGAGAGTACTTTCAGCAATTCTTCTTTCATCTTGTATCCTTATGCATCGATCGTGGAGATCGTAAGCGTGGTTTCTTCCAGTACATCCAGAAGGACGCGGACGGTATCGAGCGCCGTGAAGATCGTGACATTGTTCTCCGTTGCAAGAGAACGCATCTTTGCACCGTCGGTGGCACTGGACATGTTGCCCGGATCTCTGGTATTGATGACATAGGCAAGGTGACCCTGACGGATCGCCTCCGGAATTTCGTCGCTGCCCTCGCTGATCTTGTGGAGGATATGTGTGCGGATCCCGTGCTCCTTCAGGAACTTGGCGGTTCCGGGCGTTGCCTGGATGTTGAAGCCAAGGTTGTAGAAGCGGCGGATCAGCGGAAGCGCCTCTTCCCGATCTCCTCTGGCAACCGTCACGAAGACTGTGCCATAGTTTCTCAGCCGCATACCGGCTGCCTGGAGGGCTTTATAGAGTGCACGGTTCAGTTTGTCATCATAGCCGATGGCTTCACCGGTGGATTTCATTTCCGGTGAAAGATAGGCATCGAGACCTTTGATCTTGTTGAAGGAGAACACCGGTACCTTCACGTAGTATCTCTTTTTCTCATCCGGATAGAGTCCGAAGATGCCCTGCTCCTTCAGGCTCTTACCCAGAATGACTTCGGTCGCGATATCCGCCAGTGAATAACCGGTGGCCTTGGAAAGGAACGGTACGGTTCTGGAAGAACGGGGGTTGACTTCGATGATGTAGACATTCTCTTTCGGATCGACGATGAACTGGATATTGTAAAGGCCGATGATCCCGATTCCCAGTCCCAGCTTCTTCGCATAGGAAAGGATCGTCCCCTTGACCTTATCCGACACACTGAAGGTCGGATAAACGCTGATGGAGTCACCGCTGTGCACGCCTGTACGCTCGACTAGTTCCATGATGCCCGGAACGAACACATCCACACCGTCGCAGATGGCATCGACTTCCAGCTCTTTACCGCGGATATAGTGGTCGACCAGCACTGGCTTATCCTCGGATATCTCGACGGCTGTCTTCAGGTATTCTCTCAGCTGCTGTTCATTCGCAACGATCTGCATCGCACGCCCGCCCAGCACAAAGGAAGGCCGGACCAGCACCGGATAACCGATCTTTTCCGCGACTCTCACACCTTCTTCGATGTCCGTGATGGCTTCACCCTGCGGCTGCGGAATACCGAGATCTACCAGGATCTTCTCGAAACTGTCACGGTTTTCTGCACGTTCGATCGCTGCACAGTCCGTTCCGATCAGCTTGACGCCGCGCTCCATAAGAGGCTCAGCCAGGTTGATGGCCGTCT
>JAFOIR010000298.1 GCA_017420625.1 Bacillota bacterium | reverse complement strand
TATCATCCATGGCTTCGGCTCTGGATTCTCCCAGTCGGATCCGGCAGGGTGAGGATGTGTGGATCCGGATCGGCCCGAAGCTTTCCTTTCCGAAATCGGCCAGGCAACCGCCCTCTACCGTTATAACGGACACTGGTTCTATGGGTGTATAGACAAATGGAAACGTCTTTGGCTTACAAGCGGGATCCTGCAGTTTGCTCCAGTATCCTACCGGACGAGGGTTCAGCGTCAGATCATCGGCGGTCCATTCCGGTCCGGTGCTGACAGCTCCTTCTGCGATAACAGCCGGGAAGCTGTCCTGGCATATGACTCGTATGGAGATCCGGTATTCTCCGGGTTCGATCGTAAAGTCATGGCTTCCATAGAAATGGATGCTCTGCATGGAAACTTCATGAATACCCAGTTTCTCTGCTGCCAGCGGTACCAGGTCTGTTGTCGTTTCTCCCTGAGATTCCAGATGTACTTTTCCTCCGTCTGTTTTGAAGACACACGAAAAAGTCACATTGGGATCCGTGGAATACAGCTTCCAGACGGGAGTCTCCGTATAACCATAAGCCTGTCTTCGCTGATGGACCAGCAGATTATGATAGGTTTCAAATTCTCCGAATTTCCAAATCCAGCACGCCATGTTTCTTATTCTCCCATCTTTTTCAGATTTTTACCAACGGATAGACATGATCCGGCGCCGGGAACTGTTTTTCGATGACCTGCTCAAACTGATGGTAAACATCATTGCTGACCTCCTGCAGGTTTTGCCTGAGATGCTCCACTGATGAGGTGCTGAACAGCGCGCAAAAACCATGCTCAGCATTCCACCGCAGCATCAGTGCTTCCGGTGAGACGCCAGCACTTATACACACTTCCATTACCGCCTGGTTCTGATGAATATCCGGATGCGGATGGTAGTGTGAACCCAGAGAAGAGTAGGACATCGGCAGGATGCCGTGCTTTATCATGAGCGGCAGCAGCTGCACTTCACATCCCCGTTCATATATATTATAAAAGATCTGATTACAAAAGCAATGATTTCCGTCCGGGATGGCAAACAGATCCAAAAGATCGTGCGTGTCGAAATTCGATACGCCCCATTGGCGGATCAGTCCCTCTTTTACAGCCCCTTCCATTGCCGATACGACAAAAGAAAGATCCGCATCTTCCCGCCAGTGAAGAAGGAAAAGATCGATATAATCCACCTTCAGCCTCTTAAGACTGGTATGAAGACTTTTCTGAAATTGTTGTTCATTGGCATTGTCCGGCAGGATCTTATCCACCAGAAAAAGCTTTTCCCTCGGCAGTTCCCGAATGGTTTTCCCGAGTGCTTCTTCACTGCGGCCATAACCATACATCTCCGCTGTATCCAGTACACTGATCCCGAAGCGGTCCACCGCTTCCCGGATGCACGCAGATAGACCCGGATTGGAACCTGACCAGAAAAGTGTCGTTCCCAGTCCATATGCAGAAATATCATAATCTTTAACCATTCTATGACAGACCTTTCCCTCAATACATTGTTTAAAAAACAGGAATATGATGCACCAGTAAAAGTCTACCGTAGAGGTGTAATTTTGTCAACTTGTGTTCTCCCTGTTCTTCTGAAGCTTTACCTAAATTTCGATCGTCATGCCGTCATACGCGATCTCTATTCCATAAGGCTTCATAGCCTCACACATCTCCTCATGCAAAAGCTTCCCGTTATGAGAAAAGTGTGCAGCCACAAACCTGGTATGTTCGTCCGCGATCCCATCTTTCAGAAATCGTTCTTTCAAGCGGATATTCTCCGTAAATCCCATATGGGATGTATAGCCTGGCGGCAGCGGATTGGGACCATAAGTACAGTCCATGCTGACCAGATCTACCGGATGCGTTTCATGTTTCAAAATGAGATCCAGCGCCTCCTGAGATGGAAAACCCGTATCATGTAAATAGAAAAGGCTCTTCCCATCGCGTTCGATGAGATACATCTTTCCGTTTACCGCACTGTGAATGGCAGGAAGTGTCATAATATGGTGCATACTTGTGTCAAACACATCCCCCGACTTTACCACATGCATCTCGATATAGTTTTCATAGGGTTTCAGACTCTCTGCGATATCCCACGGTCCGTATACCGGCAGCCGGGGCAAAGACTTCCCGTAATACGCTGGATTGCGAAACTCCATATACAGGGGCGTCAGATGATCCCCGTGGTTGTGTGTGATCAGAATATCCCGGATCCGGCACAGGTCCAGTCCAAAATGCAGCTTCTGTGCATAGAGGTCCGGATTCAGGTCGAGAAGCAAAATATCATCGATGATCGCACCAAGTCGTGTTCTGATGTTCTTTCCGCCAAGAAGCGCTGCTCGCCGGCAAGCCTGACACTGGCAGAAGACCGCCGGCCAGCCTTCCGCTGCAGCAGTCCCGATCCATTGTATCTTCATCTTCATATCCTCTTTCAGTCTCCAGCCTTTGCTCTGATTGATTATACCATCTTCCTGCCGTCATTTCATTCTGTATTCAGAAAGAATCCTCTCGACGTTCCATATAGAGAGTTGTATTTTTGATGGAAAATGATTGAAATTCTTATTATTTTGATTATGATAGAAGATATCAATCTCTTATTTTGACAAAGAGGATCGTCATGCCTGCCATTATACTCTTCTCTGCTTTTACGATTGTCTGCTGGACGATCTTTCTCCTGTCCTTTCGAAAGGACAGAAGCCGTTACCGGAATTGTTACTTTCTGTTCGTTGCATTGCTTTCTCCGATTCCTTTGATTGCAACTCTGACAGGAGATTATTTCGTTGAAATTGCTTTCTTTCTGTTCTTCACAACCTTCCTGGGACTTTTGGCTGTACCTTTTTTCCTCATCTACAATGGAATCGTTCTGATCCGCAGGGAAGGCGGCGGGCTTGCTCACCTGCTCTCTCTGGGTCTCGGGATCGTGGTTTTTCTGGGCGAAGCTGCTTCGTTTGCGATCGTCATCACTTATGTAGTAGAAGAAATGCAGGGATCTTCCGCAGCATATTTCCATTCCGCACTCTTCACCATAGAAGCAGTCCTGGCCGTGTCCGTGATCTATGGTTCCATGTCTTTTCTTCTGTTTCTGATCTACACAGTGTTCCTGCAGGTCATCCCCAAAAAGAAGGATTTTGATTATGTAATCATTCTGGGAGCCGGCCTGCAGGATGGACAAGACATCAGCAAGTTATTGATGGACCGTTTGGAAAAAGCGATCGATCTCTACCGAAAGGATCCGACGCCGCCCAAGATGATTCCCTCCGGAGGGCAGGGATCCGATGAACTTATATCCGAAGCAGAAGCGATGAAACGCTACCTGCTCTTTCGCGGGATCCCTGAATCGGATATCCTGATGGAAGATCGATCGACAACGACCATGGAGAATCTGTCCTTTTCCAAAGATATCATCGACAGCGGGGAAGGTAATAAGTTCACGGCGATCGTGACCAGCAATTACCATGTTTATCGAGCCCTGCGGTATGGGCGGAAGATCGGACTATACTGCAATGGAATCGGAAGTCATGTGGCATTTTATTACTGGCCCAGCGCTGTGATCCGTGAATTCATCGCCCTGCATACCGAGAAAAAACATGCGATCATGTTTTTCCTTGGCTGGCTCCTTTGCATCGGACTTTTGCTCCTGCTCATCTATGGATAACTTCAGAAAGAGCTGGCTGCCTGAAAAATGGCCGCCAGCTCTTCTTTTCTTTCGCTTAATACAAGTTCACGAGTTTTCTTCCAGAATTTTCAATCCTTCTTCCCAATTCTGGCCTAAAATCTCCTGGGTTTTGGCAAAATCGTATTTTTCATGGAGCCGGTCGTGTACTTTCAGAAACTCTTTCTTCCCATGCTTTCTGATATACAAGGCCTGGGCTTTCGCCGCATTAGCACCATCATTGGATGGGATATAGAATCCCTTTTCGCATGCTTCCAAAAGGTCGCATTCGTAGCACCCGTCGAACCCTTTGGACTGGCAGCACACGGCATTGGGACACTTGCCGTCCGGTGAGATCGTGGCAAAGGAACAGGTATTATACGCTGTCCTGCAGGATCCGCACCATGCACTCAGAAAGCAGTGGTTACAGGAAAAGCCGCAGTATGCAATGGGATCGACGCCTTTTCGCGCTAACTTGCACAATCGGTTTTTGATGCGCTGCATGGCCTCGACATGCATGATCCAGTGTCTGCTGAAAGGCATCCGGATAAGTCCCAGTACATCCTTGCCGCACCAGTAGGTAATCAGCCAGCTTGCAGCTTCATCTTCACTGATACACTTGGTACCCTGCAGTTTTTCGATCATTTCATTTCCGAATTTCCGTTTGAGGTCGTCGTGTTTCAGGTTTAACAGAATCTGATCTGTAGACTCCTTCACCGCCTGGGCGTACCGGTACAGTTCCTTTACCTTCAGCTGTTTGGAAAATGTTACGATCTCGTCACCGGCAAGCTCATTGCCGGTGGTAATGATCGGAGAATGAACTGTCTCCTGAAAACCATCACGAAACAGCACCTGCTGATCTTCTGCGATCATTTCATGGGCAACGATGTCTTCGATCCGGAAAATATGCCAGATGGTATAGGACAGTGTCTTCGAATGATACCCATTCACTCCTGCGAAGGGCATCTGATAGAAGGCCTCTTCCGGGAAGGTTTGCACGATCTGGGTGATCTGTTCAAACAGACTCTTTCGCAGAGTGAGAAGTTTGTCTATCCCTTCCTGAAACGTAGCTTTCTTTGAGAGCAATGCCTGCATTTCTTTGTTCATTTCAGACCAGTTTTTATCCATGTATTCTCCTTTCCGGATAACTTCCTTTAACCAATCACCTGATATCGAAGCCTCAGATAGGAATCTTCCAACGTGCTGGCCTCGATCAGACGCAGTACACCGAGCTGAGACAATTCATCCTTTGTCATAAGCGAGTTCCCATCAATCAAAGTAGCCGTGTTCTTTCCACCAATCAGCACGGGTGCGACAACGACATCTACATAATCAAACAGCTTTTCACGCAGAAAAAGGCTGTTGAGCGTGCCGCCGGACTGAATCGTAAGCCGTTCACAGCCGAACCGTTCTTTCAGGATTGTCAAGGC